>JBDSEC010000338.1:0-11699 GCA_039920205.1 Pyrinomonadaceae bacterium | reverse complement strand
ATGTGGTCCAGCGTATGACGCCCGGCATGATCGGCGCGGTGAATTACGGCACGGCCAAGTTGGCCTTCGATCCCGTGCAGACCATCGCCGGCAAGACCGGTTCGTGCATCGGTCAGGGAAGCTGGCTCGGGCTATTTGCTTCGTACGCGCCAGTGATGGATCCAAAGCTTGCCGTCGTCGTCGTTACCCGTGGTTCCGGCGAGCGGGGCAAATATGCCGCCGCCGTGGCGGGCAAGATCTACCGGGCTATGGATGGGCGCTTTGGCCGGCCGGACCAAATTCCGCTGGCGCAAGTGCCGGCCAACATGACACCGCGACCCAAGGTTGACGCCCAGACGGCGGCAGCCCTGAGCGACGAGGATCAAGAGGACGAGGCCGTTGACGCCGCCGCATACGATGCGGACCGTAACCGTCCCGTCGGTGAAACCAAGCAAGATCAACTTAAGCGAACCGTCCTGACGGCTCCGGTTACCCGTCCCGTGACGCGACCGGTGGCGCCCGCAACGCGTTCGGTTCCTTCGAATTCGCACCCGGTTCCGCCGCCCCCGACGATCATTACTTTGCCGATGCCGTCCGACCAGCGGCCACGTATCGTTCATATGAACAAACCGTAGGCGATAAGCAACAACCGCGAAACATAGCGATGGCCGGCATCTGGGGAACATTACCCGGGTGCCAGCCGTCACTTTTTTTCGTCGGGACACTTTAAGCAATCGAGATTTCACCCTAAGTAATGCTATTGTGTAGATCAGTTCCCCCCGGGTATGCATTTTAGATCTACGGTATTTTGTAATTGATGAAACTCGCAGTTTGTTCAGCCGCACTCTGCCTTACGTTAGTCACCATTGCTTTCGCGTTTTCTCCATCGCGGGCAGGTGTTGATGGGGCGTTGCAAACGGAAGATCCGCGCCGGGCCGAGCTGTACAATTGCTGGTACGCGAATCGCGAAAAGAACCCATCGACGGCGTACGATTGCGGTAAACAATTTCTTGCTCAGTATGGTTCGGCTAATGATGTTTATGCCACGGCGGTCGGGAAATTCGTCTGGGAATACGACAACCCGAACCGGGTTAAGTTCGAGGGTTTGTTCCGCCAATTGGAAACCGGCGCCGAAGGTAACGAGGTAGTGTTATTGGCCAAGGTCTTCACCACCGGGCAACAGTTGTTGGACCGACAGCCGGATGACCTTACGATCCTGATCCGATTGAGCCACGCCGGTTTTATCGCGCAGAAGCGAAAGCTTGATACGTACAGCGCCAATTCGGCCAAGTTCGCGGATGCGGCGATCAAACAGATCGAAGCGGGACAAACACCGGAAACTTCGTTTAGCACTTATCCCCAACCGTATCTTCCCAAAACTATCTGGATCCCGTTCGAGAATAGAGACGATGCGCTGGCGCACCTGTACTACACCCTGGGGTTTATTCAACAGGCGAAGTCGCCGGAGCTCGCGACCGCATCGTTCTACCGGGCGCTCCAACTGGAATCGGGGTTAAAGAAGGATCCGCTGATCCAGGCGTTGATGGCGATCGCGTATGATTCGTCGGCCTGGGAAAAGGCTTCGCAAAAATACCGTTTGATGGATAACGCTCCGCAACCTGACCGCGAGGCAGCTTTGCAAACTTTGTTCGCTATTACGGACCGGTTGATGGGTTACTATGCGCGGGCGGTGGCGTTGTCGGGTGGCGATGTGTTGTATAAGCAAGCCAAGGAAACCGCATCGGCGCGGCTGGAAGTGCTCTACAAATTCCGGCACGAGAACAGCCTGGCGGGATTACCTGAGTTCGTTCGCGCGGTAGTGGCGGAACCTTTGCCGGATCCGGCTGCGCCGTTGACGGCGGCGCCCGCGGGACCTTGAGAAATCGCTAAGATCGAGGTAATTGCGCCCCAAACCGGCAGGCCCGCGGGCTGCGTATCTTGGTTACTAAAGCGGGTTTGATCGACCTTCGTCGCCGGATGGCGCGAATTTGTAATCAAGATATAACGATTATTTGACGAACTTGCCTTGACAGTAGGGCAACGGTTGTTTGATTATTTTTGGCGCAATTCGTAATTGGCCATTGTCATCCCTTTTTGCGGCATATTGCCGCCGATCTGATCATTTGCCTCGGGAAGCCCAGGTGATAAACGCGGCAAACGCCTAGGAATACGCGCGCATCTGAAATTATGAACTGGACCTGATCGTCCGGTTTCCGAGCCCCGAATGATTTTGACGGAAGTTACGGCTGGAGGAATTCGACCAATGAGAAAATTGACCCACTATATGACCCCGGGTCTGATGGCAGCGGCGCTGCTGTTGGCACCCGCGTTGGCAAGCAAGGTGGCCGCGCAGAATCCGGCGGCAACGCCGGCTGCGACTCCGGCGGCGGCAACGCCAGCGGCGGCGCCGCAGGATCAGGCCTGTATAGATCTGTATACCAAGTTTTACGATCTATGGAAGTTGAAGACGCAAGAGAAACAGGCCGAAGGGTATCCGATCGGCAAAGAGTACATGACCAAGTGTGGTCAGAATGACGATCAGTACACCAAGTACGTCAAGGCACAATTAGCGAAATACGAAGCTGCTACGTTGCGCTTCAATTTTGAAAAGGCCGTAGCCACGGGAAAAGCCGAAGCGGTCGCCGACGTGTACAATTATGGTAAGCAGTTGCTGGTGAAAGATCCCGCAGACCTGCAGGTGATCATCGATCTTGGCCATTACGGAAATCTGGCCTATGTGGCCAAGAATACAACGTACAAAGCCGATGCGATCTCGTATTCGAAGCAAGCGCTTCAGATGATCGAAGCCGGAAAGACCGCGCCGAAATTGGACCCTTTCAAGAGCACATCGGACGCGGCGTCTTGGCTAAATTACTTCCTGGCTGCCGTTTTCTACGCGGAGAAGAATTACCCTGAAACTATTGCAGCGTCATACCGAGCAGCTACTTCCAGCGTCGAGGGCCAGGACAAAGGCGTAACACTGTTTTACCTTAGCGAGGCTTATCGACTGAGCGAAGTCGATCCGGCGTACGATGCATTGAAGAAGTTCGAAGGTCAGGACGTTAGTCCAGAGAGTGAAGCCGCCAAGACCCATTGGTATCAGGTCATGGATCGCGCAAGTGAGTTTTATGCGCGCGCTATCAATGCGCTGTCGGATCCGAAAAACAAGTCGTTAAAGGATGCGTCAATGGAACAGTTGACGATCTATTACAAGTTGCTCCACGACAATAAGGATACAGGATTGACCGAGTACATCGCGAAAGCTGGTACTAGTGCGGTGCCGGATCCGAAATCTCCTTTGCCGGCACGTGCTCCGGCTACGCCGGCAACCAGTGCGACTAGCACCGGCAACGTGACGATGCCGATTCCGGGAGCCACGACGGGCGGAGTTAAACCGGCGATGGGTTCGGGTGCAGCAACGCCGAATGGCAAACCAATGACGCCGGCGAGCACGCCGGCGCCGGCTCCGAAACCGGTCAGCGCCAAGCCGCCGACGCGTAACAAGAGCAACCACTCGAAGCACAAATAGTGGCCGTTCGGTCGATACTCCTCCGTTAGATCGTCAACGCCGGATGTGAACCAAATTTGGTTCCGTCCGGCGTTCGCGTATTATGGCGCGGGATATTTCACGCTATGACGAAAACCAGCACCAGTCCGGCGCCCTTGCCTTCAATGGCCGAGGCATTTGGCTACCGGTTTACCAATCCGGCTTTGGCCGAACGGGCGTTGACGCACCGGTCCTTTGCCCATGAACAGGCCGAGGCTGATTCGCTGGACGCCCGCCACATGCATGGCGAAGCGCTTGAATTTGTCGGCGATTCAGTCCTTGGTTGTGTGGTAGCGGAGAGATTGTTTCAACTGTTTCCGGATGCGAACGAAGGTGAATTGTCCCGCATGAAGCACCGGCTGGTGAGCGCCGCCTCTCTGGCCCTGGCGGCCGAGCGGATCCGTTTGGGTGAATACCTGAAGGTCGGCAAGGGGGAAGAAAAGACCGGCGGCCGGCGTAAGCACGCGTTGCTGCCCGATGCCTTTGAGGCCGTCATCGCAGCGGTCTTCTTGGACGGTGGATACGCGGCCGCACATGAATTTATTTTGCGTGGACTGGGTGTCGAACTGGCCACCATCAGCCCGGCCTTGGCGGCTGCCGGCGATTTTAAGACCCTGTTGCAGGAAGAACTGCAAGCACGCCAACTGGGCCAGCCGCGGTACCGCTTGGTTGAAACCGAAGGGCCACCGCACCGGCGTAGCTTTTTGATCGAGGTTTCGTGGGAGGGCGGCGTGGTTCAGGCCAGTGGCAGTTCGAAAAAGATCGCCGAGATCGAAGCTGCGCGACAGGCATTGGATGCGATCCATTGCGCGCCGATGGAATAGAGTCCTGAAACCAAGCACACGCGCGACCAGTCCGCTTGACCGAATCTAGCCGGTTCTTTACGATGAAACCCATGAATGATGAACCCAAGGCGGCGGTCCTCGAGCCTCCGGTGATCGAGGAATCTCCTGCCGAGCGGACCGAGCCGAACCGGGCGGGATCGCCCGCGGCCGCGAAACCAGAACCAGCCGAAACCAAACCGGTCGGGCCGGCCAAGAGCGTCGCCCGCGAGTATTTTGAATCAGCCGTGATCACCGTGATCATGGCGCTGTTCGGCATGACCTTTATCACCCAGGCGGTCAAAGTCCCCACCGGATCGATGCAAAATACGATCACGATCGGCGACCATCTGTTGGTCAATAAGTTCATTTTTGGCGCCGGTTGGAAATTGCCGTTCTTGCCGCAACGCGATGTCCGCCGCGGCGATATTATGGTCTTTAAGTACCCGGGTTTCCGTCACAAGTATTACGCCGGCGACCGCGATCCGAACAACATTCCTTACAAAACGAACTATGTTAAGCGCGTGATAGGGATTCCCGGCGATCACATCAAATTCGACGGCCGAACCGTTTTCGTCAACGGGCAGCCTTTACCCGAACATGTGATTGTTGCCAAAGACCATTCACCGATACCGAGCCCGTTGACCATCATCGACAATCCGCCGCGCCAGCCGGGCGAGCTTTACGATGTTTACTATAGCGGCGAACGCACGACCGAAGATATGGATTTCACCGAGGTTGACGTGCCGCCGGATTCATACTTTGTCATGGGCGACAACCGTAACAACAGTCTGGATAGCCGGTTCTGGGGCTTTGTTCCGCGCGACCTGGTGATCGGGCGGGCGATGTTCGTCTATTGGTCTTATGACGAGAGCGAGTCCGAAGGAAACTTTCTGAATACGCGTTGGAACCGCACGTTCAAGATGGTGAAGTAACGCTGCGCGTTCGCGGCGAGCATTTGACCGTTCATTTGATCCGGGTTGATCTTTATCTTCCTCTTTCGCCGGATCTTCGAAGTCTACATTGCGTTTGTTGGATTTAGCGGATGGACAATCACCCGGCGTTCGAAAGCTATTGGGAAACCCTGCAGCGGCTGGCCTATAACGGTGGCCACTTCCACTGGTTCGCCCTGGGGTTCGTGCTGCTGGCGCTGTTCCTCTACGTGGTTGCGCCCGCCGGCCGTCGCCGCGTGCGGAACGCAATGGCATTGTTCTTGCTGGCGACCCTGGGTCTATTTGTCGAAACGACGCTGCAATATGCGGGTCACGGTGGAGTGGGAACGTTTGCCTCGATCGCCAAATGGGTTATTCAGTGGCTAGCGTTCATCGCCTATATCAATATCGTGGGTGTATTGATCTTTGACCTGCTGCTGGAGTTGGTACATATCCGTGCGCCGCGTATCCTTCGCGACCTGTTGTCCGCCCTCGCTTACATCATCGCCGCGATAACTTTGCTTTCCAAATCCGGCGTCGACCTGACCGGCATCATCACTACCTCGGCGGTGATCACCGCCGTCATCGGTTTTTCATTGGCCGATACGTTGGGCAACATCATGGGCGGGATGGCCCTGCAAGTCGAAAAGTCTATCAATGTCGGCGACTGGGTCCGATTACCCGATATGCAAGAGGGGCGCGTTACGGAGATCAGTTGGCGGCAGACCTCGATCGAAACGCGCGATTGGGACACCATAGTGGTGCCCAACAGCGTGTTGATGAAGGGCCAAGTCACCGTCATGGGACGACGTACGGGCGAACCCGTTCAACAGCGCCGCACGCTCTTCTTTCATGTCGATTATCGCTCCAATCCCACCGAAGTTATCCGCGTGGTTGAAGAGGCATTGCGCCGCGAGCCGATCTTTCATGTCGCACACGTACCGGAGCCCCACGTGTTACTTGGGGATGTACGCGAAAGCTACAATCGGTACGTAGTCCGATATTGGTTGACGGACCTGGCCGTAAACGAACCGACCGATTCGGTGGTGCGATTGCATGTATCGATCGCCCTACGCCGAGCGGGTATTTCATTTGCTTTGCCGGGACAAAATCTGTTTGTTACCGAAGAGTCCGAGGCGCGCGAACAACGCAAACAATTGCGCGAGATCAAACACCGTACCGATGCATTGCAACTAGTAGAGTTGTTCGAACCGCTGACGGACGACGAATTGTCGGCGTTGTCTGCCCGGCTGCTAGTAAAACCGTTCTTACCCGGCGAAGCGATCGTGCGGCAAGGTGACCCCGCTCGCTCGCTTTATTTGATCACCGAAGGCACCGCCGAAGTGCGCGTCGCGGTGGACGGCGAAGGTTTGACCGAAAAGGTCGCGGAATTGAGTACCGGCAACTTCTTTGGTGAAATGGGATTGCTAACGGGCGAACCGCGCGCGGCGACGGTGACGGCTTTGACCGAAGTTGAATGTTACCGGCTAGACAAAGAAGCGGTGAACGATATCTTGGCTCAACGTCCCGAGATCGCCACCGACATGTCACGTATTTTGGCGCGTCGCCGGGTGGAGCTTGATGCTATCCGCGAAGATCTGAACGAATTGGCCCAGCAAAAACGCCTGCAGCACACGGCGTCGGATTTCCTGGATCGCATACGGCAGTTCTTCACGCTTGATAACGATTGATCCGCAGCCGCGGCCAGGAGGTTAGAATGCCGCGGACCCTTAGAATTCCTGATCGGTGGGCGAGCGCTGAATGATGTCGTTCAAGGCATGGCTGGGCGGATTGACGATCGCGGAATTGGCCCAGCGGGTGTGGAAGCGCCTAATGGCCGACGATATTTTTGGTTACGCGGCGCAGCTTTCCTACTACTTCCTTTTTGCTCTATTTCCTTTGTTGCTGATCCTGATCACGGTGCTCGGTTTCTTTGCCGATGCCGGTACCGATCTGCGGCTAAGCCTTTTTCAATATCTGGCGCGCGTCATGCCTCCGTCCGCGGCGGGACTTATCATTGAGACAATAGACGAAATAAATCAGGCAGCCAGTGGCAGCAAGATATCGCTAGGAATTCTGGCGACCTTGTGGGCGGCGTCCAGCGGAATGGGCGCCTTGATCGCGGGGCTAAACGGCGCTTATGGCATAAAGGAAACCCGCTCGTGGTGGAAGGTGCGCCTGATCAGTATCGGGTTAACCATCGTTCTCTCCATCGTGGTCGTGGCCGGTTTGACCTTGGTCTTTTATGGCGGCCGGATCGGCTCGGGATTGGCGGCCAGTCACGGATTAGGAACGGCCTTTACCATCGGCTGGAGGCTGGTTCAATGGCCGATCGGATTGGTCTTGATCGTCCTGTTCTTTAGTGCGATCTATTACTTTGCCCCATCGCCTCATGGCCAGCGCTGGCACTTCATTAGTCCGGGCGCGCTAGTCGGCTTAGTGTTGTGGCTGTTGGTCTCGTTCGGATTCCGTATCTATCTTCATTACTTCAATTCATATAGCAAGACGTACGGTTCGCTCGGGGCAGTGATAATCTTGCTCTTGTGGTTCTATTTGACGGGAACGGCGATACTGCTGGGTGGCGAGGTGAATTCCGAGATCTATCACGCCAAAACCGGCGAGCCGAAAAAGAAAGTAAGCCGCGTGCGGCGGCATAGCAAGCATGCAAAAAAGTGACGTAATTGTTAGCGACGAAGTCCGCGAAGCGATCGCCCGTCATCGTCCGGTGGTGGCGCTGGAATCTACGGTGATCGCGCACGGTTTGCCGCGGCCGCAAAATCTGGCAACTGCCGAACGGCTGGAAGCGATCGTGCGTGAAGGCGGCGCGGTCCCGGCGACGATCGCGGTCTTGGGCGGGAAGTTTCACGCGGGTCTTGATGCTGATCAACTCCGCTACCTGGCGAATACAGACGGCATTTATAAATTGAGCCGCCGCGATCTACCCGTTGCCGTCATGCGCGGGTGGGACGGCGCCACGACGGTTTCAACCACCATGTGGATCGCGCATCGCGCGGGCATCGACGTTTTTGCCACCGGCGGCATCGGCGGCGTGCATCGCGGGAGCATTCCCGACATCTCGGCCGACCTTCCGGAATTGGCGCAGACGCCGATGCTGGTGGTCTGCTCGGGCGCAAAGATCGTGCTGGATCTGGCGGCCACGCGCGAGTGGCTGGAAACCTACGGCGTGACGGTCGCCGGGTATCAGTGCGATGAACTGCCTGCGTTCTATTCACGCACGAGTGGGTTGCCCATCGATATCCGTATCGAGAATGCGGCCGAAGCGGCGGCCCTCTTTATCGCCCGTCGCGAACTGGACCTGCCCGGCGCGGTGGTCCTGACCGTACCGGTACCGACCGAGTCCGAGATCGCGGCCAGCGAGTTGCAGGGAGTTTTGGACGAAGCGTTGGCCGAGAGTGCCGAACGCCAATTGACCGGACGCGAGGTGACGCCGTTCCTGCTTTCGCGGATGGCCGAACGCAGCGGCGGCGCTACTTTGAAAACCAACATTGCACTGCTGGAAAACAACGCGCGCGTAGCGACCGAGGTTGCCGTGGCGTTGGCCGCTCGTACTTAGTTTCAATATTCATGGACGATTCTATCAATCAACCACCACCGGAACTCACCCCCGTCGTGCGACGCAAGAATTATTCATCTGTCGGAATAATCTTTACCGTCATCGGCTTGGCGCTCTTCGCCTACTTCATCTGGAAGGCCGATGTGGCGACCGTCTGGGCCGGCATTCGGCGATTGGGATACGGCGCGGCGTGGATCATGGCGATCTCTGCCGTGCGGACGATCTTACGCGCCTGGGCCTGGAAGCTGTGCAGCGAAAAGCCCTGGGAACTCCGCCTGATCGATGCCTGGCGTGGTTACGTTGTCGGTGATGCGTTGGGTACGCTGACCCCTTTGGGTATGTTCGCGAGCGAACCGGCCAAGGCCGCCGTCGTCCGCGACCGCGTGCCGTTGGCGATCGCACTTTCGTCACTGGCGGTCGAGAATATTTTCTATAGTCTGACCGCGGCGCTGTTTGTGCTAAGCGGTATCGGCACTCTGCTGATCACCTATCACCTGCCGCGCACGCTGCGGTATTTCAGCATCGGCACGGTGATCTTCGTTGTCTCGCTGATCGTCATTCTGTTGTTGATGGTCTATCGAGAGTGGCGGATCGTCAGCCGGGCGGCGTCGATCATTGCTAAGTGGGGGATCGCGCGTGATTTTCTTACTTCAAAGAATGAAAAGCTGCGCGCCTGGGAAGACCGCGTGTATGGATTTTACGACCGGCATCGCGCGCGGTTTATTCCGGTGCTGGCCTTGAATTTTGGCTTTCACCTGATGGGGGTGGCCGAGATCTACGCCACGCTCTATTACATTTCCGACGTGCCCCCGAGTTTGCTGACGGCCTTCTTCCTGGAATCGGCGAATCGCGTTATCACCGTTGGGTTCAAGTTCGTGCCGTTCCGCGCCGGAGTGGACGAAGCCGGCACCGGTATGTTGACCAAGGTTCTATTGCGCGACCTGTCGGGCGGCGTTACCCTGGCGGTCATCCGCAAAGCCCGCGGTCTGATCTGGATGCTGATCGGATTGATCGTCTGGTTCGTCCGGGGATTGACGATACGCGAGAATGCGGTAGAAGAAGAGGCCGAGAAGATGAAGGGGTGAAGGGGTGAAAGGGTGAAAGGGTGATGGGGTGAAAGAGTGAGGGCGCGACGATAGAGAATCGCGACAAAGTTTCCCCCCAATCCTCCGGCGCCTAACCACCGGATGCCGTGCGAAGCGCTTATGTCAACCGCACTAAAACAGCCATGTGACGAGGGCGTGGTGCGATCAGCGCCAGGCGCCTCACCTTGCCCGAAAGCCCATGGACCGTGGATCCTGGCCGCGACCATTTTGGGTTCCAGCATGGTTTTCATCGACGGGACCGTAGTCAACGTCGCCCTGCCCGCACTGCAATCCCATCTCAACGCTTCGGTTTACGATGTGCAGTGGGTCGTCGAATCTTACGCGCTGTTCTTGGCGGCGTTGCTGCTGACCGGCGGTTCGCTGGGCGACCGGTTCGGACGGAAACGTATCTATCTGATCGGAGTGGTGGTGTTCGCGTTGGCTTCGATCTGGTGCGGGATCGCGCCGAATGTGAATCAATTGATCATTGGCCGCGCGGTGCAGGGGATCGGCGGCGCGCTGCTAGTGCCCGGCAGTTTGGCGATCATCAGCGCATCGTTCGCGCCCGCAGACCGCGGCCGTGCGATCGGTACCTGGTCAGGATTCACCGCCATCACCGCGGCGGTCGGGCCGGTGCTGGGCGGTTGGTTGATCGAGCATGCGTCGTGGCGCGCGGTCTTTTATATCAACGCCCCAGTCGCGTTGGCGGTGGTTGCGTTGGTCCTATGGCGCGTGCCGGAAAGCCGCGACGAAGAGAGCAAAGAACGCTTGGATTGGCCGGGCGCGGCCTTGGCAACTTTGAGTTTGGGTGCGCTGGTGTTCGGATTGATCGAATCGTCTCGGCTGGGTTTCGGGCATCCGGCGGTGATGGGGTCGTTGATCGGCGGGGGATTAGGGATCGTCTTTTTTATCTTGGTCGAACACTATTCGATCAATCCCATGCTGCCGGTAACGCTGTTCCGTTCGCGTGATTTCACTGGTGCGAATCTGTTGACGCTGTTTCTTTATTCGGCACTTTCGGGCGCGCTCTTCTTTTTGCCATTGAACCTGATCCAGATCCAGCATTACCGCGCCACTGCGGCCGGTGCGGCACTGCTGCCGTTCATCTTGATCATGTTCACTCTTTCCCGTTGGTCGGGTGGGTTGGTGAAAGCGTATGGGTCAAAGCTGCCGCTGGTGGTTGGACCGATCATCGCCGGTTGCGGGTTTGCTCTGTTGGCCTGGCCTGGCGTGGGCGGACCGTTTTGGAGCACGTTCCTGCCGGGTCTGGTGGTGCTCGGGATCGGCATGGCCGTGAGTGTAGCGCCGCTGACCACCACCGTGATGAATTCGGTCTCGGCGAATCGGGTGGGAGTCGCGTCGGGCATAAACAACGCGGTATCGCGGACCGCAGGATTGTTGTCCGTCGCGGTGATGGGCATCATCATGCTGCAAACTTTTGGCGCAGAGTTGCAGCGACAACTTGCGGCGCAACCGATCCCGCTGCAACTAAGCCAAACGATAGCTCGGCAACAGAGCATGCTGGCCGACATCATGATCCCAGCAGAAACCGCCCCGGATGTCACCGCCGCGCTGCAGCAGTCGATCGACGCTTCGTTCCTGTCCGGATTCCGCCGCGTAATGCTCATCGCCACGGCCTTGTCGTGGCTGAGCGCATTTTTCGCCTGGCTACTGATCGGCGGGCAACCGAAAGTTTCAGGCGCGGATATACGCGGATGACGCGGATCTGAATTTAGCTCGTCTTTAATTTGACTGGCGTCT
>JBDSEC010000337.1:0-19836 GCA_039920205.1 Pyrinomonadaceae bacterium | reverse complement strand
TCGAACTTTTTTTGGAGGACTGATGATCAATCAAGAGCGCATTAAAAACCTATTGTTGGAACTGGTCCAGATCGACAGCCATTCGCGCGAGGAGCGTGACGTGGCGTTGCGGCTTAAGGCGCTCTGTGAAGAGATGGGCGCCGAGGTCGAGATCGATGACGCCGGCGAAAAGGTCGGCGGCAACTCCGGCAATGTGATCGCCCGCTTTCCGGGAACGATCCCCGGTGCGGAATCGATCATGATGAGCGCCCACATGGATACGGTCGTTCCCGGCAAAGGCGTCAAGCCGATCGTCGAAGGCGATATTATTCGCACCGACCGCACCACCGTTTTGGGCGGCGATGACAAATCTGGCTGCGCGGTGATCGTGGAAACGATCAAGTGTTTGCAGGAACAAAATATTCCGCACACGCCCATCGAAGCGATCTTTTCGATCTGCGAAGAGGTTGGTTTATTGGGTGCGAAAAACGTCGATGTGTCGCGGCTTAAGTCCAAATACGGAATAGTGTTTGATTCCGACGATCCGGGTTTCCTGTTCACCAAAGGCCCGTCGGCCAACCATCTGGAATTCAAGATCCATGGATTGGAATCGCACGCCGGTGTCGCGCCCGAAGACGGCATTAGTGCCATCCGCATCGCGGCCGAAGCGATCGCCGGGATGAAGCTGTTCCGCATTGACGAAGAAACGACTGCCAACATCGGGGTGATCCGTGGTGGCGAAGCGACCAACATCATCACTAATCTGGTTGAGCTAAAGGGCGAGGCCCGTTCCTTGAACGAGGATAAGCTAAAGGCCCAGTGCGACCACATGGTCGAGCAGTTCGAGAAGACGGCGGCTAAGTACGAAGTCACGGTCGAAGGCAAGACCACGAAAGCCTGGGTGGAATCGAACGTCACCGCCGAGTATTTTGCGATGGATGTGCCGGACAGTTCGCATGTCGTCCAATTGGTGATCCAAGCCGCGGCGCGTTTGGGCAAGGAAGTGAAGACGTTGGCTTCGGGCGGCGGCTGCGATGCGAATATTTTTAACCGGCGCGGCATCGAATGCGCCAACCTCGGCACCGGCATGCGGGCCATCCATACGGTCAATGAATGGCTGGACGTGAAGGACATGTATGCGTCAGCTGAAATGACGCTCGAAATGTTGAAGCTCAATGGCGAGTTGGCTTTGGGCGGCGGCGGCAGCTTGTCGGCCGAGGCCTAGAGTTCGATACGGCGGCGCTTTTTCGGCAACCGCGGAATTGAGGAAAGTCGTTTATGCGGTTCGTAACGCCGAATTGGCGCAGGTTTTGGTGGGTGGCCGGTTTCACCGCCGTGCTGGCAACGTTGTGCGCCGGCCAGAACGCGCCACCCGCGATCAGCAGTATCCCGACCCCGGCCGCTGCGACGGCGGTTTTGAATCAGTCACCGCAGGCCGAGCCGCTCATTACTTTCCAGCGCTCGCTGGCCACGGAACCAACCGATGCGGCAGCATTGCTCAAGTCTGGTCTCGCTTTTTACGCGCAGCAAAAGTGGGCCGAGGCGGAAGCCGACTTCCGGCGCGCAGCTACGGCAAACCCGCAAAGCAGATCTGCCCGCGCCTGGCTGGGTTATGCGATCTATTATCAAGATCGCTTTGCTGATGCCGAGACCGTGTTTCGGCAATCTTTGGAACTTGAACCGAACGCTGCCTTTCGCCAAGGAAATCTGGGTGAGGCCCTCTTTGTTCAACAAAAATGGAAGCCCGCCGAGGCCGCCTATACCCGGGCGGCACAACTGGAACCCGATAATCCTTTGTGGCAATTCTACACCGGCCTGACCATCTATTATCAACAACGGGTCGAGGATTCCGAATCCTATTTGCGGCGGGCGGTTGAACTTGAACACAGAATTGCGGGCTGGTACGGTTCGTACGGCAGTTTGATGCTGGACCTGCGACGCTGGAAGAATGCCGAGGCGGCCTTTCGCCAAGCGATCTATTTGACCGATGCGCCGGCCTGGCATAACGGATTGGGCACGGCGCTGTTGCATCAAGGAAAGGTCGCGGCGGCGATCGTGGAATACAAATCGGCCGTCTTCAATGCACCAAAGGTGGCAGTGTTTCACGTGAATCTGGGCAATGCCTATTCCCGGCAGAAACTATGGCGCGAGGCCGAGATCGAACTGCGCGACGCGGTTACTTTGCAGTCGAACGATGCGGGTTGGTATGCCCTACTTGCTTCGACGCTTTACCAGCAACAGAAATACCGCGAAGCCGCGAATGCTTACAAAGAATCTATCCGGCTGCGGCCCGATGCCGCGCTTTCATATTTCAACCTAGGCGTGATCTACATTAATCTCGGCGAGAAGCGATCGGCGCTGGAGCAGTTGGACAAGTTAAGACCGTTGGACGCCCGTTTGGCGAACAAACTCGATGACCTGATCCAGGGCAAGACCCCAGCGGGTAACTAAAACGCACGAACCGCGGGTGTGCTATCGTAAAAGTAATGCAGTCAGAACTAACAGAGACTCCACCCTACCGTACTGGTTACGTCGCCTTGGTCGGTCGGCCGAATGCCGGGAAATCCACTTTGCTGAACCGTTTGGTCGGTGAAAAGATCGCCGCGGTTTCGAACAAACCGCAAACCACCCGCCATAAGATCCAAGGGATAATCACCCGCGACGAAGGTCAGATCATTCTGGTAGATACGCCGGGCGTCCATAAACCTGGCTATTTGCTCAACCGGCGGATGATGGCCGCGGTGCATGACGCATTGGCGGGGGTCAACCTGGTCTGTCTGATCCGTGACGCTTCCGACGCGACCGGCAATGGCGACCGGTTTGTCTTGGAACTGGTCAAGAATTCCGGCCAGCCGGCGATACTGCTGTTGAACAAAACGGATCGTTTGCCGAATAAAGAAAAGCTGTTGCCGCTGATCGAATTCTATAGCGGTGAATATGATTGGGAAGAGATCGTGCCCATTTCGGCCTTGAAGGGCGATCTGGTCGATAAGTTGTTGCCGGCGATCATTGGTCATTTGCCCGAAGGTCCGGCGATGTTTGACGCGGATGAATTGACGGATCAGCCGCTCAGGCATATGGTGGCGGAAATCGTGCGCGAAAAGATCTTGCGGACCACCGGCGACGAGATACCGTATGTGACCGCCGTGGCCACCGAACGATATGACGAATCCGATCCGTACATGACGATCATCAGTTGCGCGATCTTCGTCGAACGTTCCACGCAGAAGGGCATCATTATCGGTAAACAAGGTTCGCGGCTGAAAGAGATCGGCTCGTCCGCGCGGATCGATATCGAGAAACTGCTCGGGCATCGGTGTCATCTAGAGTTGTTCGTAAAGGTCGAAGAGCATTGGCGAAATCAACAGCATTTATTGGACGATCTGGGGATCAGAGAATAGACGGGAAGTAGTTATGGCAGTACAAACGGCGCGAATTGAAACGAGCAAAGTGACTTGGTATGCGGTCGATATCGTTATCGATCCGACGGCGGCCGAGGCGGTCGAATACGCCTTGTTGGAGGCCGGTGCGTCCGGCGCCGAAGAGCGAACCGGCGAGGGTGGCGAGACCATCATCACCGGATATTTCCCGCACCTGCCGGAACGGGAAGAAATGCGAACGGCGTTGGCCGAAGCGCTCCGCATTTACGACCTGCCGACTTCGTCCGCGCGCGAGATGAGCTTGCGCGATATTCCGGAACACGATTGGTTGGCGGAATGGAAACGTACCTGGCAACCGACCGTGGTGGGACGTTTTGTTATTGCGCCGCCGTGGAGCGAGGTGGAACCGGCCGCTGGACGCATCATCATTCGTATCGAACCGGGCATGGCGTTTGGGACCGGCACCCACGAAACCACGCGGCTTTGTCTGCGGGCGATCGAAGAACATTTTCGCGGCGGCAGTTTTTTGGATGTCGGCACCGGCACGGGGATCCTGGCCATCGCGGCGGCAAAAATCGATCACGAGGCCCGCATCGACGCCTGCGACAATGACGCGGACGCGGTGACGATCGCGATCGAGAATGCCGAGCTCAATGGCGTCGGAAAGGCGATCGCTTTCCGCGTCGGTTCCTTGGACCTGGCGGCGTCGGCCGATATGGTCTGTGCCAATCTGACCGCGGATGTGATCTTGCCCATGCTTGGTGATCTGGTATCGGTTAGTTGCGGGCGGCTGGTATTATCCGGAATTTTGGCGGAGCAGGCCGGCCTGATCCAGACCAAGTTGGTCGAACTCGGGGTCGAAGATTTTCAAACCCTTGACGATGGCGAATGGGTCGCTATTGTAGTTTGACCTACAGCAGACGGTTAGTCTGCGCGTGCAAGTTTGAACCGCGGCTAGATTCGAATAAACGGTAGCGGTTTTTGGCGGCTCCGCCGCTCTTTTTGCGGAAAGGTTCGACCTTTCAGATAAATAGGTAAAGAAGACTGCAGCTATGCCGCCGGGGGCGTAGCCCCATCGGAACGCGGAAGGGACTAATTCGGGCGAGGCGGAGCCATCGCCGCGCATAGAGCGGCGGAGCCGCGGTCAGGCAAGCGGAATTGCGCTCCGTCCGCCCTAACTAACTAGTGAGTTGACCCTCTTGCCGGTTTCGCGTATTTTCCCGAGAGGCGTCAACCGTCTGCTACACCTATGACCCGCCGCCGCTTCTTTGCATCGCCCAAGACCATTTCGCTTAACGAGGCAACCGTCCAACTTGACCAAGCCGAAACGCGTCATCTGCGTGATGTGCTGCGTCAACGCGCGGGCGACGAAGCATATGTTTTCGACGGGCAAGGCGGCGAATACCGCTGCCTGGTTCTCGAGGCGACCGCGAAAACTGGTGTGCTGACGTTGATCGAACCGGTCGAACCAGCCAGCTGCGAATCGTCCTTGCGGCTGACCCTGGCCGTGGCGCTGCTCAAAGGTGAAAAGTTCGACCTGGTTGTGCAAAAGGCTACGGAATTGGGGGTCACGCGGATCGTGCCGGTTTTGACCGAACGATCGGACGTGCGGTTGACCAACCCGGGCGCGGCAGCGAAACGGGTGGATCGTTGGAATCGTTTGGCGCTGGAAGCAGCCAAGCAATCCGGCCGGGCATTTGTTCCCGCGTGTGACGAACCGATGGAGTTTTCGTCGCTGGTTACCGGCACCTCGAAAGACGTTGCCCGGTTCATGTTCACCGAACGCAATGGTATCGGGTTTAGCCATTCGGGATCGTCGCCCGTGGACGCGATCGCGTTGGTCGGACCAGAAGGTGGCTGGGCCGACGAGGAGTTGGACTTGTCCCGCGCGCATGGTTGGAGGTTGATCACTCTGGGCGGCCGCATCCTCCGCGCAGAAACTGCCGCCATCACTGTGACCGCCCTTATGCAGCATCGCTTTGGTGATCTGCGATAGGGGCGATCCTGTTTGTAGCTCTTCAGGCGGAACCGTTAGATCCGTGTTTGGTTTGACCGACGTAACTCGCCTGGTACCAGATAGCTGGCGGCAGGCCACAAAGCTCCCCTCCTTGGACAAGGAGGGGAAAGGGACCGCAGGTCCCGGGGGTGGTTGTTCTGTAAACGGGTTTCCCCTTGACCTTAACTTTGCCATTGGCCAACGCATCCTCTCTACTGACGGTCGGGTTTCTGCCATACTTTGCGGGACGTTTATGGTATCGTTCCGCCTTAAGGCGGGGCTAAAAACGCGTCGCCACCGAGTGGTCCACTCAAAACATTTTGATTGGTGATCGAACGGGAGAGGCAAAACCTATGAAAAGCCGAATCATATTGTTGTCCGCGGTAGGGTTGTTGTTATTCGTTGGCGTGAATGCTCGCGCCCAATCCGGAAATCTGGTTGGCCGCTTGAGCGCGAGCCATGACGGTTGCGGCTGTTACTTCAGTTTTAACCGATCTGACTACAAGAAAAGCAAACTCATCTTCTTTGCATCGCTCGATAACGATAGCGATATTTGGATGGGGATCGATGGCCGCGATGTGAAACTAAAGTTGGTCAGCCGGGTCGAACCAAAAGGCAAGGAGCGCGTCGGAAGTCGCGCGACGGAAAAGTATTCTGCGGCTGGAGTCACGGTGACGTTGGTAAGAACGGTTACCTGGGTCTGCCCCCCTCGGGACGAGTCTTGCGAGGTTACCAAATACTCGGCGGTGTTCACCGTATCGAAAGGTAAGCGTAAGCAGGTCGTTCGCGCGGTTGGTGAATGTGGCTGTTAGGTAAGCTTTTCGAGGAAAAGACCGGGCGCGCGAGTTATATTTTGGGATCGCGTTTCAAGTGGATATTGTTGGCCTAAGGCGGGTGGAACAACTAGTCGAAAAGGTATTCGTCCCGGAGGGACGGTTTGAAAATAGCCCAGCGCTTCAGCGCTGGGGGCCGGAATGTTCCCTCAGTCCCGTTGGGACGGCTGAACCGGTGCTTGACACGATCCTTGATTTGGCGAACGGAATGCGCACAACCGGGGATCGATATTTTGTTGGATGGATCCCCTAACGACCGTCGGCCACGGTTCAGCCGTCCCAACGGGACTTCGATCATTTCTGAAGCACTCAGCGCTGAAGCGCTGGGCTAATTTCGTTAGGTCCCTACGGGGCAACGGATCTGGGTGTTCCAACTCGAAAATCTGATATACGCCTAGCTAGCTTCTGGTAACTTAGCGTTCAGCTTGTGCCAACCAGTGCCGCGCGATCGCTCGATCGCGGGCCTGCTCGAACGCCCAGTTGTCATCGGGCGGTGCGTCAATCACCACTCGCAAGTGTTTTCGCGATTCTTCGAACTTACCTTTCGAACGCAGGAACTCGGCGTAGTAAATTCTGGTAACGGTGTTCGCGGGGTCGATCCGCACGGCGCTCTCAAAATGACGGCGGGCTGCGGTTGGCCCGCCGCCGAGCAGGCGCGGCATACGGCTCATTAACCGGGCCAGCACACGATGCGGTCCGGCGCCATGATAACCGGGACTGATCGCGACCGCGCGCAACAGAACCTGCCGCGCGCGTAACGCTAAAAAGCCGGCGCTCCACCACGGTACCGCCGCTGCGCTCAACGCCAGATTAACCCCGAGCCAAAAGTGCCCCTCGACCCGATCTAGTTCGGAAAAGGCCGCCGATCGGCCGGTGGTCGCGCCATCGCGGTGATGTTGCTTTGCCTCGGCCGGCGTCTCGGCTTCCTGACCGAGGAAAAAATAGGCCCGGCTCAAACGCCATTGAACTTCAAACCGCGACGCGCGTAGGTCCGAACGAAGCAGTTCGACGCTTTCGCGTACCTTGGAAAGTTCAGCGCGCTGGGCGTAAAGCTGGTCCGCTTGATACAAAATATTCATAGATTTGGCGTTCTTGGTCTGGTTACAACGTCATTGTACGGCCAAGCAACGCATGGTCCGAATCCGGCCGAAATTATCCGCCCGCAAACATTTCCCGGTTTGACCGTCAAATCCTTTGACTTGTACTTGCGGGCGGGAGCAAAATGAAGTCTCGAAAGAAGGGAACCGTTGAAATTGAACAGTGAAGAAGCCACCAGCCGCGCACGTGCTGACCTCGGCCGGCGTTTAGGCGTTGCTGAATCCGATATTGTTACCGTTTCGGTGTCCGATACCGTCTTTCCCGATGCTGCCCTAGGCGCCTATTTGGAAGACGAAATGGCGGCGGATGTGCTTACGAACGGGTGGACGATCACGCTGAGCGGTCCGGATAAAGCACCGGTTGAGTATCGCGGCAGTGCCAATCAGCTTCGCTTGTTTAATTTTAAGGGCGAGAATTACCAGGTTTAAAATGGGCCGGAAACGGTTCGATCGGGGTGTTTTATGAATCGGCAGAATTTTTTGGGTCATTTGGCCTTGGCCTTATCGCTTATTCTAGTGGCTGCCTTTGCGGGCCAGTTACGTCGCTGGGAGAAGAACTTCAGTGAGCATCGCACCCAACGCGAGTGTGGAAGTAAAGATAAAGTACGCCGCCAAACGGCGACCGATTCGACCCGCACAGTGCTGGTGAAATTCCGCGACAACCAGAGCGCCAGCGACATCGAAGATACGATCGCGGCCCATCACGACCAGGTTACCGATAAGATCGAAGCGTTGGATGACCGGCTGGTCGCTATTTATGATCTCGATAATATAAAAGCCGAGTCAGTTGCCTCCGAATATAACTCGCTGCCCGGGGTCGAGTATGCCGAGGTGAACCAAGAGATCGATCTGGCGCCGAACGAAGCGACTCAAGATTTCTTCAATGACGATCAGCTCAACGAATTACAGGTCCCGAACGATCCGCAATTTGCCGAACAGTGGGGCCTGCAGAACACCGGTCAGCGCGGCGGCCAGGAAGCAGCGGATATTCACGCGTTGGATGCTTGGAAGCAGACCAAAGGCGACCGCCGGGTGATCGTTGCCGTGTTGGACAGCGGCGTGGATTACACCCATTCCGATCTGGTCGGAAATATGTGGACCCGGCCCGACAACCTGACCGAATACTTTGATAACGAGTTGGGTTACGCCAACGACCGGCATGGATTCAATGCGGTGGACAACCTGGCCGACCCGATGGACGAGAATGGCCACGGCACGCACTGCGCGGGCATCATCGGCGCCGAAGGCGATAACCATGAAGGCATTGCCGGCGTCAATTGGCAGGTCCAGATCATGCCGCTAAAGTTCATTGGCCCATCAGGCAGCGGTTCCACCAAAGACGCGATCGAAGCCATCAACTACGTCATTGAACGAAAACGCGCCGGCGTCAACGTACGCATCATCAGTGCCAGTTGGGGATCGCGGGCAAATTCAAAAGCGTTGGAAGATGTGATCCGCCGCGCCGGTGAAGAGGGCATCTTGTTCGTGGCCGCCGCGGGTAATTCCAGCGTCAACACCGACACGACGCCGCACTATCCATCCAGCTATGATCTGCCAAACGTACTGAGCGTGGCCGCGACTGATCGCAACGATCAGTTGACGTCGTTCTCGAACTACGGCCCCAAGAGTGTGCAGATCGCCGCGCCGGGCGCTGACGTCTTGAGCACTTGGTTGGGCAACGCGTTCGAGGAGCATTCCGGCACGTCGATGGCCGCTCCGATGGTCTCGGGCGTGGCCGCGCTGATCATCGCGGCGGAACCGAATATCTCGATGACGGATCTGCGGGCACGGTTGTTGGATTCGGCCGACAAACTGCCGCAATTAAAAGGCAAAGTTGCGTCGGGTGGACGTTTGAATGCCGCCCGTGCGGTAGGAGCGAATTAGTCGAAGGACCGTTTCAACCAAACCAGTACCAAAATGGACGTGATGACGTTGGAAGACACGATGTTGCGTCGGTGGTACTGTGTGCCAATTTCAAGCCAATTACTTCCCGAAAGCCCTTGCGTGATATGTGCCGGATATGTGATATTTAATACAGTCAGGCCGGCTATTCGGCGATGATCTTTCAGGGGAGAATGTAATAGTGAAGGCGGAATTAGAGAAGCTTATCGCTCTGCAGCAGACAGACACTACCATACGCAAGTTACTAGCAGACATCGAAGCCATACCACAAAGGCGCGCTGAGATCGAACAAGAATTCGATCAGCGCGCTTTTGAAATTCGGGCCCTAGAAAATACGCGGGATACCGCGAAGGCCGAACGCGCTCAACTCGAGGCCGATCTGGCCGAAGCCAAAACGAACGCGGAACGGGCCGACCGGAATTTGATGGCCTCGACCAACGAACACGAATACACCTCGGCCTTGCGCGAAGCCGATTCCAACCGCAAATTGGCCAGTACGCTCGAGGCTTCGATCTTGGAAAAGATGGAAGTCTTAGAGACCGCGGAAACCCAACTCGGCGAACGCGAACCGGAAGTCGCCAAACTGCGCAAGGAATTAAAGGCTAAGCTGGCCGAGTTCGATTCGCGGGTAAAATCGGAAACGGCCGAGATCACTGAGAAGCGCACGGAACGCGAAAAGGTTATCGCGGCATTGCCCAAGAATTTGGCCCATGCTTACAACCGGTTGATCACGCGCAGCAAAGACGGTTTGGCCGTCGCCGAAGCCAAGAATTCCGCCTGCACGGCCTGTTCTATCGCCTTGCGGCCGCAGATGATGTCCGAGGTCCGCGCCGGCAAAGAGATCATGATCTGTGACAATTGCGGGCGCATTTTATACTATGCGCATCCTGTGGCTTTAGACGCGCCCGAAACGCCGGAAACGGCCGAAGCGCAAACCGCCGCGCCCAACGCGGCCGCGTAACCGAAACGGTTCGGACGTTCGGGCACCACCGCCCGGGCGAAAAAATTCCCTCACCAGACGGCATTTTATAGTAATATTTTTGGGTGGCGACCATTCTGGGTGCCCGCTTTCGTTTGACCTGCCCTCCGTACCCCGCAACTCGTTGAGCAATAAAGAGAAATGGCTGAACTAGCGAATAAAACCAAGTGGATCTATCGGCCTACGCTGGACCTGATCGTAGGCTGCGGAGCCTGGTCCGCACCGCTGCTGTTGCTGACCTATTATTTAGGCGCGTCGCACGGATTGCAGATGTCGTTAGCCTTTTACGGTCTAACCTTGGTCGCCAACAATCCGCACTACATGGCGACGATCTATCGCGCGTACCACACGAAAGAAGACTTTTCGCGTTACCGCATTTTCACTTTGCATCTGACTGTGCTGTTGCTGTTGACCGCGATCGCGGCGCATTGGTCAGTGAAGATACTGCCGGTGCTTTATACCATTTATCTGACCTGGAGCCCGTGGCATTACGCCGGACAGAATTTCGGCATCGCCATGATGTTCATCCGGCGGAACGAGGTCAAGATCACCCCGGGCGAGCGACGGGCCTTTTACGCCACGTTCGTCGCGTCGTACGTAATGATCTTTCTCGGTTTCAACTCGATGCTGGCCGCGGGCAGCGATCCGTACTTTCTCAGCTTTGATCTTTCACCTGCGATCGTGCGCGTGGGCAGCGCGCTCGCGTTGGGAGTGTTTGTATCCGCTGGCGCCTACGCGTTGTTGCAAATGGGCCAACGCGATGGGTGGCGAAAAATGATCGCGCCCGCGACCTTGCTGCTTTCACAAGCGCTTTGGTTCGTATTGCCGTTCACGCTACAACTGGTGATGGGAGTGCAGGCGCCGATGGCGCGATATGCAACCGGAGTGTTGGCCTTTATGCACTCGGCACAGTATCTATGGATCACCAGCTATTACGCCAAGCGCGAAGCCGAAGCAATTCCCGGGCGTAATTGGAAACCATTTGCTTATTTCGCCGCTTTGTTCATCGGTGGCATAGCGCTGTTCGTGCCGGGTCCGTGGTTGGTTAGTCTTACGATGCAGCGCGACTTCACCACCAGCTTTTTCATTTTTGCTTCACTGGTAAATATTCATCACTTCATTCTCGACGGTGCGATCTGGAAATTACGCGACGGACGAATTGCGTCGATGCTCTTGGATACGCGAACGGCCGCCGCCGAAAAGGTCGGCGAAACGGCCGAAGCTCTGCGCGGTGGTTTTCGTTGGTTGACCGGGCGCGCCGCCCCGGCGCGTGCGTTGCGGTACCTGGCGGTGGCGGCGCTCGTCGTAGGCGCCGGGTTGGACCAAACGAAATACTATTTGGGATCGAACGACGCGGATCCGGTGAATCTGGTTCGCGCGGCGGCGTTGAATCCGTATGACGCCAGCGTCTATACCCGAATGGCCAAGGCGGACGCCCAGGCGGGTGATCTGACCGCGCGCACCGCGGCGTTGAAACGAGCGGTGGAGTTGAACCCGTACGATGCCGATGCGCAGCGGATGCTGGGCCAGACCCTGATCCAAGGGCAACAGTTCGAAGCGGCCTATCGGCATTACGAGGCGATGCTCACCTACGTCCGTGGCATCAGCGAGGACTATTTCAACGCCGGGATGTTGGCCTCCCAACTCGGCTACAAAGACCAAGCAATTGCCCGCTGGCTGATGGCCGTCGATCTGGACCCAAAGAATCTGTTAGCGCGGGCCCAATTGGCCGAGGCCTTTCACCGCAAAGGCGACTTGACCCACGCCATTGAACAACGCGAACTCTACCTGGAAACGGCCGCCCGCGCGGACAATCCCACGCCGCCCAACCTTTCCGAAGTCTTGTTCATGTCGCTTCAATTGGCCGATGAATATCGCGATACGAAGAAGACCGATGCAGCGTTGAAATACTATGACCGCGTATTGGCGCTCGCAGAAAAGGCCGCCGACCCGCATGCGCAAAGCGAGGCTCTGCGCGGCCGCGCTTCGGTCCGCGCCGAAAAGGGAAATCCCCGCGGGGCGCTGGCCGACTTACAGCAGGCGCTAACGCTGGCTGCCGGTACCAAAGATGCGCTCTTAGAGGGCGCCGAATGGTATGATTTGGCGCGGTTCCTGCAATGGCAGGGATCGAGCAAGCGGCTGATCTTAGCTTCGTTGTATCGTGCCGAGGAGTTGCACGGTTTGGCCCCCAATCCGGAGATCGAAAAGATCACGGCGGCACGACAGCAACTGGCTACCGAGTTGGGTACACCGGACGCGGCCGCGATCCAAAAAGATCTATCCAACGTAACGGTCGAAGCGTTAGCTTTTAAGTTGCCGTAATTATTGCGAGCAAGTTTCAGGGAGAATTAACCGAGATGAGAGCAAGAGTGATCGGACCAGTATTGATCCTAGTATGTGCTTTGGCCGGCGTGGCCGGTTGGACGGCGCGAGCCCAAAAGCGTGCGGCGGTGCCGGTTACACCCGCCGTTGCGC
Organism: Pyrinomonadaceae bacterium; assembly: GCA_039920205.1. GTDB lineage: Bacteria > Acidobacteriota > Blastocatellia > Pyrinomonadales > Pyrinomonadaceae > JBDSEC01. The sequence goes on along the minus strand of JBDSEC010000337.1, from coordinate 7,195 downwards.
CCGTGGCCGCACCCGCGCGAGCAACCTGGGAATACAAGATCGTTGGTGAATCGGAAAAGGTGGCGCTTAACGACCTGGGCGCGCAGGGTTGGGAATTGGTAGCCGTCACGAACGGCGGTGCGGAAGAGGTCTACTTCTTCAAACGCGCGAAGTAAGTTTGCTGGATCTCAACTTTTATTGGGGTCAAGGATGTTCCGGAAGAACGCCCTTGACCCCATCTGCTTTTTCGGGCGGGTAACTGTTTCGCGCTTAGCTTCAAGGGCTGGATTCCATGCGGCGGTTCCAAGGATATGGTAACTTTGCCACCAACCGCATTGGCGATTTTGACGATCGATACTTCGATCACTGATTGAACGAACCCGAGGAGTAAGTTAATGAGCAAACCGATCAAGATTCTGGGCATTGCCGGCAGCTTGCGCCGCGAATCCTATAACCGGGCCGCGTTGCGGGCGGCGGCCGGCCTTCTACCTGACGGCGCCACGCTCGACGTGTTCGAGTTGAACGACATTCCGCACTTTAATCAGGATGATGACATGAACCCGCCCGCGAGCGTGGTCGAGTTAAAGAAGCGTATCCGCGCGGCTGATGCCGTTCTGTTTGTTACGCCGGAATACAACTATTCAGTGCCGGGTGTATTGAAAAATGCGATCGATTGGGCGTCGCGACCGTACGGCGACAGCGCCTGGAACGGCAAGCCGGCGGCGATCATGGGCGCTTCTGTGGGTGTGTTCGGAACGGCTCGCGCGCAGTATCACTTGCGGCAGATGATGGTATTCCTGAACATGTTTCCTATCAATCAACCAGAGGTGATGATCGGCAACGCCAGCCAGCGCTTCGACGACGAAGGTAATCTGACCGACGAAGCCACCAAAGGATTTATTAGACAGTTATTGCAGAATTTGGCCGATTGGACCAGAAGGATAGGTCCGGCCTAGGCTTACTTACGTTATTATGTTTCAAGGAGAGAATTGTGATCACACTCGAGATCGCGCGCAAGGTAATTGCCGCGGCGGAAGCGAAGGCGGCCGAGATCGGCCAGCCGATGAATATTGCCGTGGCCGATGCGGGCGGCAATTTGGTCGCGCATGTGCGCATGGACCAGGCCTGGTTGGGCAGCGTGGACATTTCGATCAATAAAGCCTGGACGGCGCGGGCGTTCGACATCACGACCAAAGACCTGGCCGCGAACAGCCAATCGGGCGACCAGTTCTTTGGCATTCACGCGTCAAATCGCGGACGGGTCATGATCTTTGCCGGCGGTATTCCGCTTAAGAAGGACGGCGTGGTGGTCGGCGCGATCGGCGTTTCCGGCGGCAGCGGCGAGCAGGATCACGCGGTCGCCGAAACGGGTGCGGCGGCCTTCAATCGTTTGTAGCCCCGCCTTAAGGCGGAACGATGCGGAGCATGCGAGTAAATTGAAAGGGGCCGGTTGCGAGAGCTCCCGGCTTAAGCCGGTTCTACGAGCGGGAACACATTCATCGACTTCACCACGTAATGTATAATGCCGACAGGAGGAGCCTATGCGAACTTATACCGCGATCGTAGAAAAATGCGTTGATACGGGATTGTATGTCGGCTATGTGCCCGGTTTTCCTGGTGCCCACACCCAAGCGGAAACACTAGACGAACTGCAATCAAATTTGCGCGAAGTCATTGAAATGCTGCTTGAAGACGGCGAGCCCCAACTGGGTGCGGATTTTGTTGGAACTCAGACTGTGATGGTTGCATGAAATGGGCAATATACCTGTCCTAAAGCCAACCGAAGTGGTCTCAATCCTACGCACCCTCGGATTTGTGGAGATTCGCCAACGAGGATCACATAAGCAGTTTCGTCACGAAGACAGACGCGGCACGACGGTGCCGGTCCATAAAAGTAGAGATATTTCTCCGGCGTTATTACGGAAGATCGCTCAGGATATTGACCTCACAGTCGAAGAATTTCTTAGTCACCGTTGACGCAGTTTGAAGGGGCGGCTTCTCGACCGTAATTCTCCCGGTCGAGTCTTGTTGCTTCGAACGCTCAACGACTGGGCCAGCCGACGATCTGACGATGGTTGTGCATGCTTTCTAATAAATGAACCCTGATCGAAGACGACATCTAGGCGCCTACCTACTTGCAGTAAGTGGGATGCAGTTGACCATCTACCTGGCTATGACCATCTGGCCGGATCGGTTCTACTCTCTCTTCTACCTGAACCCGCGTTTGGGACTGCATATGTTGGAATTGGTTGCGACCGGTCGCGAGGGGTCGATGCCCGGCGTTTTCCAATGGCTCGCAGCCGGTTGGATATTTGCGTTGGGTGTTCTATTACTGTCTGGCCGATCATTGATCAAAACCTACCTCGTATCCGAGATCCTGCTTTCGTTGCCGAACGTTATGCTGATCATTGTTACGCTCACGTCGAATCTTAGTCCGCTGCGCGGCCTTACCATCCGCGAGACATTCATTCCCTTACTTGTGATGACGATTTACAGTGTGATTCCGTTGGTGTTGGCCTGGCGCGCGCGAAGGCCGAAGCGTTTGGGCTGGGGTGTCGCTTGTTGAATTGATACTTGAAACCACTTAAATGCGACTTTGGATTGTTCGATGGATTTCGAGATAATCGGTGAGATCACGGAGATCGAAATAATCGCGGTTGGCAACGGTATTCGCGACCGCATCCGGTTACGAAAGCGTTATGGCCGAGGTCGTTGGCGTAAGCTAAAAGGGATTGCAAAAGTCCGGTTGAACAATGGTAGGATAAGGCGGGCAGAGATACATTGGTATGAGGCTCATGGTTTGGGTAAGCGAGAATTTAAGCTGAAATTGCCGTTTTTGGATTAGCTATGAAAAACCTAAAGGTTGAATCGACGCACTTTGTCGTTTGTCTCAACAATGAAGGCTATACGGCGTCGCTCGAAGTTGGAAAGCTGTATCGTTCGATTCCGGATCAGGATGCGGACGCAAACGGATTGATTCGCGTGGTCGACGAAAGCGGTGAGGATTACGCCTTCGATGTCGCGCGATTTCACCCTATAAGTCTTCCTGTCAATATTGAGAAAGTGCTTCTCGCGGCCGCCAGATAGGAAGACCTTGGTTGTTGGCGGCATTTACTCGGGCACACCGGCGGTCGAAGACCGCCTCCTAACCGGTGATTCAGGGATTATGCTTCGGTCTAGCCTACCTTTGGATGCGGCTCATCCCGTGTCACATCAATCGATTACGTATAGAATCTAGGCGCGGTTCGAGGTCATCTAAACTTGGCCGACCGGACAATGCGTTTGGTGGACAGCATCGATTCGAGACGGGAGACAACTGTCTGCCCAATGTACCCACGACAAAGTAAGACGGGCGATCTGACCAAATATTCAATATATGGACCAACTATACATCCCCATAATTCTGGGCACGACGCGGCAAGGTCGGATGAGCGAGCATGTCGCGCGGTTTGTCCTGAGCGAGGTCGCTAAACGCGAGGGTGTCGAAACCGAATTGATAGATGTGCGGGACCTGCATCTTCCTACGGATGATGCAGGCGAGCAGATCAAGGATCCGAAGTTTTCGGCGCAGTGCCAACGCGCGGATGCGCTGATCATCGTGGCGCCCGAATACAACCGCGGTTATCCCGGGATGTTAAAGCATGCCTTGGATAGCAATCTAAAGGAGTATATTCACAAAGCGGTGGGTATTTGCGGCGTGTCGGCGGGCTTATACGGTGGCTCGCGCATGGTCGAGAATATGCTGCCGGTTATGCGCGAACTTGGGTTGGTGACGATCTTTTGGGATGTGAACTTCGGTAACGTGCACAAAGCGTTTGACGAAGCCGGGAATTTGATCGACCAGGCCTATGTTCGCCGCGTGGACAAATTCCTAAAAGAACTGCTCTGGATGGCAAAGACATTGCGTCATGGGCGCTTGCATATCGCCGAATAGCGGAAAACTAATGTTCCACCTACCGGACGCGGCTAGGACTTAATAGTAATGAACGCAGTCGATCAACGTTTGGCCGAAGCACGGAGGCGCACCAATCATTGGAAACGCTGGGGCCCGTATTTGGCCGAGCGCGCCTGGGGAACCGTGCGCGAGGATTACAGTGCCAACGGCACCGCCTGGGAATATTTCCCGCACGATCACGCGCGGTCGCGGGCCTATCGCTGGAACGAAGACGGGATCGGCGGCGTTTGCGATCGCCATCAAAAGATATGTATCGCCTTGGCGTTGTGGAACGAGAATGACCCGATCCTCAAAGAGCGGCTGTTTGGTCTGTCCGGCAATGAAGGTAATCACGGCGAAGACTGCAAGGAATATTACTACTACCTAGATTCCACGCCGACCCACTGCTATCTGAAGTATCTCTATAAATATCCGCACGTCGCCTATCCGTACGAACAACTAATACAGGTCAATCGCGACCGATCGAGGGCCGAAGGCGAATACGAACTGATCGATACGGGTGTCTTTGCCGAGAACCGTTATTTCGATGTGCAGATCGAATACGCCAAAACCGATCCCGAAAACCTGCTGATGCAGATCACCGTCTCGAACCGTGGACCCGAATCGGCCAATCTGCGTCTGCTGCCGACCATCTGGTTCCGGAATAGATGGAGTTGGGGTGGGCCAAATCCGCGGCCGAATTTATCCGCCGGTCGGGCGAATGATCTGGGTTTTAGCACGATCGAACTCGCGCAGGAAGACTACGGGCGGCGCTGGCTATATTGCGAGGGCGCTGATGAACTGCTTTTTACCGAGAACGAAACCAATGCCGAGCGCTTGTACGGCACCACAAACCCCACGCCGTTCGTGAAGGACGGCATTCATAACTACATTGTGAATGCTCAAGTGGACGCGGTGAATCCGGCGCAAATGGGCACCAAGGCATCGGCACATTATCGTTTGGAGATCCCGGCGGGTGGATCGAAAGTGGTTCGCCTGCGTTTTACGGATGCGCCCGTGGCCGAACCGTTCGACGGATCATTCGCGCAGATCGTAAACCAAAGACAGGCCGAGGCGGACGAGTTCTATGCTGGGATAATCCCCGCCGAACTTTCGGACGACGCGCGGAATGTGATGCGGCAATCGATGGCCGGTTTGCTCTGGTCCAAACAGTATTACCACTACGTCGTGCGCGATTGGTTAAAAGGTGATCTGGGGCAGCCGGCCCCGCCGGCGGCGCGTCTAGCTGGGCGTAACCATGAATGGGGACATCTATATAACGCCGATGTCATTTCGATGCCGGACAAATGGGAGTTTCCCTGGTACGCCGCCTGGGATCTGGCGTTCCACTGTATACCGCTGGCGCTGGTCGATCCCGATTTTGCCAAAGACCAACTGACCCTGATGCTGCGCGAATGGTACATGCATCCGAATGGTCAATTGCCGGCCTATGAGTGGGCTTTGGGTGACGTTAATCCGCCGGTCCACGCTTGGGCGGCGTTGCGGGTATTCCGGATCGATAAGAAGCGGAACGGCGTGGGCGACACCGCGTTCCTAGAAAAAGTGTTTCACAAACTGCTGCTGAACTTTACCTGGTGGGTCAACCGCAAAGACGAAGAAGGCAAGAATGTTTTCCAGGGTGGCTTTTTGGGGCTGGACAATATCGGAGTGTTTGACCGCGGTGCGGACTTGCCCACGGGCGGGCATTTGGAACAGTCCGACGGGACCAGCTGGATGGCGATGTACTCGCTGAACCTGATGGCCATCGCATTGGAGTTGGCCAACACGGATCCGGCCTACGAAGACGTGGCCAGCAAGTTCTGGGAACACTTTATTTACATCGCCGATGCGATGAACGATCTAGGTGAAGATGGCGTCGCCCTGTGGGATGAAGAAGACGGTTTCTATTACGATGTGCTGCACTTGCCCACGGGCGAACAGGTCCACATGAAAGTGCGGTCGATGGTGGGATTGATCCCCTTGTTCGCGGTCGAAACCTTGGAAGCCGATTTCCATCAGAAACTTCCCGGTTTTCAGAAGCGCATGGACTGGTTTATTGATAACCGACCCGATCTGACGGATAACATTGCTTGCATGCGCACCACCGGGTCCAGCGAACGGCGGTTGATGGCGATCTTGGACCAGGTCAAATTGCGCAGTGTGCTAGAGATCATGTTGGACGAGGCCGAGTTCTTGTCGCCCTTTGGTTTGCGCGCGGTCTCGCGCATTCATGAAGCCGAGCCGTACCGTGTGGTGGTTAAGGGAGTCGAGTATCGGGTCGATTACGATCCGGGCGAATCTTCGACGGGATTGTTCGGCGGCAATTCGAATTGGCGCGGGCCGATCTGGTTTCCGTTGAATTATCTGATCATCGAAGCACTGCAAAAGTTTCACTACTACTTGGGCGATGATTTCCGGGTGGAATGCCCGACGGGTTCCGGCAATATGCTGACGCTGTGGGAAGTGGCATCCGAGTTATCCCGGCGGCTATCGCGCATTTTCTTGCGCGGCGAAGATGGTCGGCGGCCATTCAACGGCGGCGTGGATAAGTTCGATCAAGACCCGCATTGGCGCGACCTGCTGCAGTTCTACGAATACTTTCACGGCGACACCGGTCGCGGCCTGGGCGCCAGCCATCAGACGGGTTGGACGGGCTTGGTCGCGAAGCTCTTGCAACAGAGCGGGGAATGAACAGGCGGGGGCCGGGAGTCAGGGGCCGGGACTTACACTTCGCGTGACAATTGGCTCGCAAGTTGATCTCGCGGCATTTTAGATCGACGAATCGCACGTTTCTGACCTGCTTAACTTCGGTCGTCTCAAATATTGACGGGCTCTTACATTGCTATTAGTCTTTCCCTGGTGGGATCGAAAGACGCGGGGAATCGATATGAATATTAAAGTGATCATTGAACCAGGCGAAGATGGATATTTTGTGGCCCATGTCCCGGCCCTTAAAAGTTGCTGGTCACAGGGCAGATCAAGAGAGGAAGCGTTGGACAATATACGTGAAGCCATCGATCTATATCTTGAACCAGAGCCCACTGAGCTCGAGGATGAACAGGAACTTGTCGAACTTACCGTATGAAATTGCCTCTACTTGCCGGTCGAAACGTTTTGACTGCCTTGATTCGCCTGGGCTTTGTTGATGTTCATCGCAAAGGCAGTCACGTAAAGATGAGGCATCAGGATGGGCGGGTAATAGTTTTTCCGTTTCACGATGAGGTCGATCGGAGGAAATGAAAGAAGCGGTGCTTGATGAGTGTGTCCCACGCAAGCCATGAA
>JBDSEC010000336.1:0-4392 GCA_039920205.1 Pyrinomonadaceae bacterium | reverse complement strand
GATCGGTTTCGTCATCGCACTTGAAAAGCTCATTGCACTTAGCGCAAACGTGCTGGTGCACGTTTCGCATCGGTTCTCATCCTTTAGTGGTCTGCAGTTACCGGATTGCACGACGGTCGCGGGTAGCGTCCGCGACCGTCGCCGGCGTTTGGCTTAGGCGCCCTTTTTGGTTGCCTTGGCCGCGTAGGGTTTCGCGTCGGGATTGGCCCAGTACACGACACCGATCTTGCTTTGCTTCTCGCGGTTGATCAGTTCTAGGTCACCCAACGAACGCGCGATGCGCTTGTCGTACACGCTGAGCGTGCTGTTGACGATCGCGTTCTCGTACTTGGTCGATTGGATCCGGTTGAACAAGGTCACCACGGCGTTGGCGGTCATCCGCTCGATCGTCAAGCCCGAATCCTGATAGGAATGGAGCAGGTCCAAGGTCGGGTCGGTACCGACGACGTAACCTCGCTTCTTTGGCTCCGCCTTCGCGGCCTTGGCCTTCGGTGCGGGGGGCGTTGCTTTTGGCGCCTTCGTCTTCGCAGTTCCCTTCCCTGACTTCTCGCTTGGCTTGAGCAACGGTGCTTTGGTCGAGGCCGCGCGCGCGACCGATTTCGTGTTTGCCTTAGTGGCCATGTTCTCTTCTCCTGTTAAGTACTTCGTTGATCGGTGGGCGGCCGCGATGGCCTCCCGCATCTCTAACTTGCCCAACTCGCTTAATGCGAAGATCTGTTCGAGTTGGAAGTAACTCCGAGGGCCGTAACCACCCGGTGTCGAAACTGTTGGGTCAGGCCGGTGGACCACATACATCGCTATCCCGTCCCGGCCCTTCCCGATCGAGCGAACCGTCCAGTTGTGCCGCTCGATATTCCCAATCGCTTCATTCAAGTTCACGCTGCCGCACCTCCGCGAAACTCTTTGCGGCCGCGGTTGATCTGTCCCTGTTGCCAGTTGCAGTCGCGGCGGGCCTCTTTCAAATTTTCGAAGTGCGCCTCGGTCGGATCGCTGGCGTATAGCGCTTCGGCCTTAGCCAGCGCTTCTTCGTAACTCTCGCTAACCAACGCAGCCATCTGTCCCTTCAGCATTTGTGTCTTCGGTTTATCGCTCACTTCCCTGCCCTCTCGATTCGTGTTTAACAACCCCTGACAGCGTTAATATAGCCGCTTCGCTATATTACGTCAACAGTTATTCCGGCTATCTTTAAATATTATTTCGGCTGGCTATTGCGTAAATATCGCGGCTTCGCTATATTGAGCAGATATGGCACAAATTCCGGGATATCTAACGGTTGGAGAAACTGCTGAGCGCATTGATCGGTCGGAAGCCGAGGTGAAACGGCTGGCTAAGCAGAAGATCCTGCCGGGGATCAAGCTGGGCGAGAGTGTCAATAGTCCGTGGTTATTCAAAGAACAAGACGTCGCGGCCTTTGTTCCTCGTCCCCGCGGTGGCGCCGGGCACACGCGCAAACAACCACCTGCCGATAACGAGTAGTTTCCCTAACCAACCTCGCAATCCCGCCTCGTCATTACATACCGTAAAGGAATTAAAGTTAATTCTTACCCAACGAATAAGAATTAATCCTTGTTAGTGTTACAGCCTTGTGATATAAACTCCCGCATGGTACAGAGCACCCCGTTCTCTATTTCGCCGAATCCTGGCAGTTTGTATCAGACCGAAAAGATCAAAGGCGTGATGTCGAAGGTCAAGTTTGTCATTGACCAGCGGCAGGGACTGACGGTGATCTTGGGCGACGCTGGTTTAGGTAAAACGACGATCGCGCGGGCGCTGTATGCCGAATTTAGCGGCCGGCCGGACGTAGCGATCACCTTTGTGCCGACGCCGGTCTACACCTCGGACTTTGCGATGTTGCGGAGCCTTTGTGAGGATTTCGGCGGCTCGCCGCGGCGATCGTTCACGCTTCAGATGGAAGAATTTCAATCCATCCTGCATGACAACTTTAAAGAAGATAAGAACGTGGTGGTCATCATCGATGAGGCCCAGCGACTTAATTACAAGATGCTTGAGGCGATCCGTGCTTGCCTTAATTTCGAAACCGACAAACAAAAGCTGGTGCAATTTGTTTTGGCTGGTCAGCTCGAATTACGCGATATGTTGCGGTCGTATCGCAACAAGGCACTATTTAGCCGGGTCACGGCCCCTTCCCTGCTCGACGCACTTACGCCCGAGGATTCCACGGCGATGATCGGTTATCGCTGTAAGACGGCCGGCATCGATAACCCTTTCGACAAAGCGGCGATGAACCGTATCTATGAATTGACCAATGGTGTGGCCCGCGATGCCTTGAAGCTCTGCGCCCTCGCGTATGAGCTAATGAAGATGTCCGGAGATAAAGCGATCGACGTGGATCTGATCGACAGCGCCTGGGATGAATCGCAGATTGACGACCCCGAATGAGCAACGATCCAAAAAAACCGCGACGGGTATCGTTTGGCGAGTTGGCAGCCGCAGCGGCCTCGAAGTCTGAGTCCCCTTCCCTGCCGGAAAGCACGCCTTCCACCGGCGCGGACGTCCAGCACCCCACCACGGAGACCGACCAACATTCCACCAGAACAACAAACGCACAAGCCACCAACACAGGCAGCCGGACTTCCACTCCGGTGGAAATCCGCCCAGCCGGAGAAGTAGTCAGCCACCACGCCGCCGATGCGGACATCCAAAATTCCACCGAACACGGAAACGCGCAATCCACCGCGACGGATTACCAACATTCCACCGCACCAGTAAACCAGAATCCACCGCCTGCGTTGATGTCCACCGTGGCCATCGAACCAGCAAGCAGGCAAGCCAGCAGACGTATGGTGGAAAGCCGCAAGCCGCGCCCGGTGGAAAGCCGAAAAGGGGACCGCCATCGCTCGGACCGGGTGTCGATCACCACGCGCATGAATCAAGCAACGGTACAGCGCATGAAGCACTTTTGTGTTGATCACAAACTCGAGCAGCAGGAGTTCGCGGAGTTAGCGGCAATCAGGTTTATGGATCTGGTGGAAAGTGAAAGCCTTTCGGCGGTGGGCAGCAAAAAAGCCCATGATGAAAGAGAACTGATGATATTGTTTAAAACAGCACCAAGTATCATCAACCTCTATCTACAGTACAACCCGGAGAATAAGTGGAAGCAGGCCGACGATTACGAAGGTCAGAAGTACAACGACATAGATATCCGGCGGATCGAGCTCGGAATTTTGCAGACGCAGGTCAACGCACGCTTCCGGAAGATCAATAGCTTCAAGTACTACACAGTCGAAATCGAAGACATGGTAGCTCTGCCGGCCGAATCGCAGACCATCGACATCATGTTGAAACAACATCGTCGGCGGTGGAACGACTGGAAGGCAGAAGCAGGGAAGTAGGAGATTTTTCAAAGCGCAGAGAATATGCTTGCCATGAATACGATCGAAACATTCGCCTGCGCGGTCTGCAGGGATTCGGGAATGGAAGTTGTGCCGGGGAAGGGTGCGCGCGCCTGCGCTTGCCGCAAGCACCTGCAAATGCGAAACCAACTGTCGGCGGCCAATCTGCCAGCTCGTTACGCAGACTGTACGCTGGATAGTTATCTTCCAGCAGGCATCGGTCAGGCGCGGGCGTTCCTCGCGGCCTGGAAGCTCGTCAAGGCGTATCCGAGGGTTGACCGCGGTTTATTGTTAACCGGGCCGGTAGGGACCGGCAAAACGCATCTGGCCGTCGCCATGCTGCGAACCATGATCGAACGGGGAGCTGTGGGCGTGTTCTACGAGATGGGAGATCTATTAACCAAGATTCGGGAGAGCTACAATCCCAAATTGAATTTAACCGAGATGAGTTTGCTTGCGCCGGCGCTTTCGGCCGAGGTCCTCGTGCTGGATGAACTGGGGGCCACCCACCCGACGGATTGGGTGCGCGATACAATGATGCATATCATCAACACCCGATACAACGAATGTCGGTTGACGATCTTCACTACCAACTACTCCGACGAGCGCGGCCACGTTGAAAGTTTAGAGGAACGTATTGGTGCTCGGATCCGGTCGCGGCTGTATCAAATGACTCAGGTGGTCGAAGTCAGCGGGCAAGATTTTCGGAGAAGGGAAGTAGCTTAGGGGAGAAGCACCCGGCTCGTGGAGGAGCCGGGTGCCTAGAGCAGTATTCGGCAGACTATCGTAGCCAGACCGCTAGCAACGCCTGGATGGCGGCCAAGCGGATCCTGACCGGTAGGGTCTCGGGGGATGGCGCCGGAGTTGTCCGGCCACAATTTTGGGTGCAGGGTGGGGGAGCGACTGGCGGCAGCTCCGGGTCACCCGCGCGAGCGATTGGAAGCGCGAGGGAAAGCAGAACGGTCAAAACTAGGGACGTTGCAAGTCGTTTCATGGTCGATTCCTTTCAGGATCCAATAGGTTTAATTTAGCGGCCACG
>JBDSEC010000335.1:0-6075 GCA_039920205.1 Pyrinomonadaceae bacterium | reverse complement strand
TCCCCTTGATCGCCGTGGTGGGCATCTTGCGCCCGCGCATGTTCGTTGCAGTCAAGGTGTTGGATCATTTAGATCCGGCGGAACTCGCGGCGGCTATTGCTCACGAACAAGGCCATCTTTTGGCGGCGGATAATTTCAAGCGGGTCGTGATCGACTTTTGCGCGGCCTTCGCCTGGTGGATGCCGGGCCTCAATCGATTGCGTACGCGATGGGCGGAAGCTGCCGAACTTGCTGCCGATGAATACGCCGCGGCGGGAAGCAGTGCCAAGCCGCTGAACTTGGCTTCGGCGCTGGTAAAGCTCGCGCGCTTAACGCCGGCTGGGACCCGTCCCGCAATGCCCGCAGGCGCTTTTTTGGTCGAGGCTACGGGTGACATTCTTTCGCGGCGTATCAGTTGGTTGATCGCCGTGAATAGCGAAAAACTTGACTCCCGCTTTCAACGTTTGCGGACAAGTCTTCTCATCGCGGCGGCCGGCTCGATGGTTTTTATCGTTGCCTTGGCCCTCATCAAATACGAGTTATTTGCTGCCACCCACCAGTTGATCGAATTCACAGTGCAATAGTGTCTGTCTCAGCGGCGCTAAAGTAAACTTTAACAAACCCAATTCAGGGCAGAAATTTTCGCCTTCCGGCTCCCCCTCTCCCGCTTTGGGAGAGGGGGGTTGGGGGGCGAGAGGGTGCGCTTCGCATACGGATCAAGGCAAATAAGAAGTGTCCGGAGCCCCGTAGGGGCGGCAGAATTTCCCTTGTCGCTACGGCCTTTCTCGTCGGGGTTGTTGGCGCACGCTGAGTGGAAATTCGCCTGGCCGCGTTACCACGGATCGGCCGCCCCCGTTGGGGGCTCCGAACCCTGCAATAGAGATTGATCGCCAACCTTCGGTCCCTCTCCCCCCAACCCCCATTCTCCCAAAGGGAGAGGGGGAGCCAGAAAAAAAGAGTTAGGTTGCGGCCCGTCTGGGTTGCACCGCGATCTCGGTGGTGCAATTATTTTCAAATAGCGTTCAATATTGGTTTAGCTTTCGACTACGATTGCTGGTAGTACTTCGCGCCTCACGTTATCGTCATCTCGCCCACGGGAATCCCGGTCGGGCAATACCTATCGCCAAATGAATTTATCAATGTCAAAGGATGACACCCGTGAAAAATTTGCAACTCAGGACGCTCCTCGTCCTACTTGTCTGCGCCATTACGTTTGGCACTACTTCGATTTCCGCCCGGGCGGCGCTTGAGCCGCAAGTAATTGGTTCCATCGCTGGTATCGTCACGGATCAGAACGGCGCCGCGGTCGCGGGCGCCGAGATTGCGCTGTTGACCGGCCAACATCTGACGATCGCGCATACGCAAACCGGTGTGGACGGCAGATTTTCCTTCACTAGCCTGGCCGATGGCCAATATGAGATCCGCGTGCACCACGCCGGCTTTGCGGTTCAAAGCCGAGCGGTATCTCTAACAAATGGTCCCGTGGCTGATCTCGCGATCGAGCTCGATGTCGCTCCGGTTTCCGGACGCGTGACCGTTTCGGCCGAAACCGGTCAAGCCAATGACATCAACAATGTGGCGCAAGCGATCAACGTTATTCCGGAAGAGGCGATCCGGCAGCGGACCACTGGCGTTTTGGCGCAGGTCGCCGACGAGGAAGTCGGGGTATCGCTGCAGCGGACCAGCCCCACCATCGGCGCGATCTTCATTCGCGGATTGACCGGCAAGAATGTTTCGGTCTATGTCGATGGCGTGCGCTATTCGACGTACGCGATGCGCGGGGGTATCAATACTTTCTTCAACTTGAATGAACCGACCGGACTCCGCGAGGTCGAACTACTGCGCGGTCCAAATAGTGCCCAATATGGTTCGGATTCGTTGGGCGGCACGATCAGCCTGATCAGCCGCGCGCCCGTTTACGGTAGCGAACGTCCCGACATTCATGGCGAACTGAACACCGGTTACACCAGCGCGGACAATTCTTTCGGCGGGAATTTGCTCCTAAATCGCGGTACGCGGAATTGGGGCGCCTATTTGAATGTCGCCGCGCGGCGGGTGAATCGCTTGCGCTCGGCGAATGGTTTGGATGGTCACGCGGCGGTGACGCGGTTCCTGGGGTTACCGTCGGATGTTTTGGGCACGCACTTGCCGGACACGGCATTCACGCAATACGGCGGTACGTTTCACGCCAACTACAACACCAGCGAGAATAGCCAATTGGTGTTTCACTACCTGCGCAGTCAACAAGATGGTGGCAAACGCTACGATCAATTGATGGGCGGGGATGGCAATCTGGTTTCGGACCTGCGCAATTTGATGTTGGATTTTGGGTACCTTCGGTACGTACGTCAGGGATTTGGGTTTTTCGATCACGCATCGTTTGCGGGCTCTTTCAATTCGCAGCGCGAAGAGCGGGTGAACCAGGGCGGGCAGGGAAATCCGGTCGGCACCATCACTCATCAGTACGAACGCACCAGCGCGTTTGGCTTTAATTTCTTCCTGGACAAACAGATCGAACGGCATACCTTCTTGATCGGCGGCGACGTTTATCGCGAAACGGTAAAAGCGCCGGCGTATACCTTCAATCCGGTAAACGGTCTTAGTGTGTTGTCGCGGCCGCGGGTGCCAAATGGCGCTCGCTATATCGCCGCGGGGATCTATGCGCAGGATGGCTGGCAAGCGATCCCCAATAAGTTGCGGATCGGCGGAGCGTTGCGTTACAACGTCGCCTCGTACCAGGCGCGCTCCACGGATAGTCCGTTGGTCGGCGGTGCACCCCTTTGGCCCAACGACAGCTTACGCGTGGACGATTTTTCCGGCCGCGTTGGCTTTGTCTGGACGCCGGGTTATGGCGTGGGCATCTCGATGAACTATGCGCGCGGCTTTCGCTCGCCGAGCATTACCGATCTGGGAACGCTGGGGCTGACCGGTGACGGGTTTGAAGTTGATTACAGCACCGCGATCGGCCTGGGCGGCACGATCGGTACCACGGCCGACGCCATGGCGATTACGACCGGATTGCCCGTCGCGCAACTGGAATCCGAGGTCAGCAACAACTTTGACGCGGGCGTGCGAATCACGCGGCGGCGTTGGAATGCCAGTCTAACGGGATTTCGCATCGACCTAGATCACACCTTGGTCAAGCAGGCGCTGATCCTGCCGCCGGGTGCGGTGGGTCGCAGCCTGGGTGGTCAACCGATCATTTCCCAATCGGCAAACGGTGTAGTTTTCGTGGCGCTTTCGACGGCGCCGGTGTTGGTGCGGGCGAACTACACCGATGCGGTGATCACGGGAATGGAGGCCACGTTGGACGCGCGGATCAATCCGCAGTGGTCGTTGGGCGGCAACTTTACGTACCTGCGGGCGGAGGACAAGGCAAACGGCCGGGCGCCAAATATCGAGGGCGGCACGCCCCCCGCGCAAGGCTTTTTCCGCGTGCGGTATGATTCGCCCCGGGGCCGCTGGTGGGTCGAGGGGTACACCAACTTGGCCGACCGGCAAAACCGGTTGTCCACCTTGGATCTGTCAGATCGCCGTACCGGCGGAACTCGCACGCGGGCGCAGATCGCGAATTTCTTTAATCGCGGCGCGCGCGTCTTGGGCTTGATCGGACCCGGCCCGGACGGCATCCCGGGCAATGCCGACGACCGTTTGTTGGCGACCAACGAGACCGTGCTTCAGGTACAGAACCGTTTACTGGGAACCGCCAATTCCGCACCCCTGTTCAGATATTTACCGGGTTACGGATTACTGAATGTGCGTTTCGGGATTCAATTGGGCGAGCGTTCCGAGTTGGGAATCGACGCCGAGAATTTGAATGACAAGAGTTACCGCGGTCCTAGCTGGGGGATCGATGGCCCGGGCCGAAGCTTAACCGTGCGGTACCGGTATCGGTTTTAGGGAAGAAGTTTAGCCACAGAGGTCACAGAGAACACAGAGAGAAAGTGGAATTTGGTCTTTGATTGATTGAGTCATTGAAACCAACGGTTCAGTTGGCAGTGGTTCTTGCTAGTACTTATTCAGCGTGAATTAGAACTCGATTCAAATGACACAATGACTAAATGACCAAATTTCTCTCGGTGACCTCTGTGTGCTCTGTGGCTAATTCCGTTTTTGGGCCAAATTACCATCTAAGGTCGTAACGTGCCATTCCCGATCGCCAACTGCCCAAGTTGCCGGCGATCGGGATGGGGCCGTCAAGATTCAACTTTAGATCAGGATCGCGCCGCAATCGATAGGTACGGCCCGACGGCGAGCAGACGGTCAAGGTTATTTTTTCGGGGTTAGATCTTGCGACGGTCGCAAAACGCCAGTCGGTTTTGCTCTGGACTAGCAATCTGGCTCCGACCGGCAGGTCGGCCAAAATTCCCGACGTCGCCACTGATCCTGCAAAAACTGAACCGCCCGGATCGACGGTCATTTCGTCAGTC
Organism: Pyrinomonadaceae bacterium; assembly: GCA_039920205.1. Classification (GTDB taxonomy): domain Bacteria; phylum Acidobacteriota; class Blastocatellia; order Pyrinomonadales; family Pyrinomonadaceae; genus JBDSEC01. Next base: position 1,666 of record JBDSEC010000335.1, on the reverse strand, counting down.
ACGGGCGGCTCGTTCATTTCCAACTCCAAAAATTTTCCACTAAATATCGGTCGCCGATTCGAAGGGCAGATCCGGCTGCGTCGGACGTGTCGCGGATTGCGTCGCGGCGTAAAGCCGCAACCCGATCGTCAACAATACCACCGACAATCCGATCCATATTAGCGTCCAGAAGAAAGCCGGAATGTGAGTTGCAGTCTCCATGTTGACCGCGTCCGTCATCACCCGAGTGCCATTAAGTGGGGTTGAAAGCAGAAAGACGTTACCCAGATCGAACAGGGCATTCAAAACGCACTGGACGGCCAGAAAGCCTACAAAGAATTGTGCGACCTTTGAACTGGCATACATGCCCAGGGCGATCAACCCGGCACCAATGGCCACACCGGAGATCAAGGTGAAGGGGATTCCCGACAATCCGCTGAAAGTCAGGATCGGTTTAAACAAACCAAAAAGGATCGTCAACGCCAACACTATACCGGCCGATGTGAACAGGACCAATTTGGACTTCACCGATTTACGGATCGCGAACAGCAGCAAAACGCCAAAAGTCATCGCGCCGAGGTAACCGGCGCTTGAGATCAACACACCCGAGAAAAATCCCTGCGTGGCGTAGGTTAGACCACTGCCATCCGGAGCAACGCTCAAACTCGCAACCGTATTGCCAGTCAACAGCGCCGCCAAGGCGTGACTGCCCTCATGAATAAAAGTGACAAATAACCGGAATGGATAAGTGAGTATCGACGCATACGGGATCAGCCACAATGCAATACTCGCGATCGTCGCCAACACCAACAAGCGAAACTGGGGTCGTGCGTCCGCGGCAATTCGGTATTTCATAAATATTTCTCCGCCATCCAAAAGTTCGTATCCGGCATTCTGCTTAACCGCATTGTACGCCAACCGGGCGAAAGCAAAAAGCTCCGTTCCGGTGATTCTCCATTCACCGGAACCTACCGGCATAACTGCGCGTAACTGGGGCAACCAGTATCTATAATGAGTAAACGCCCAAGTGCCCCTCGTGGTTCCTTACTTCTTTGCGGCCGGTTTGCGGCGCCGATAAGGCCCGGATTTGCCGCCTTCTTTGCTTTCCAGCCTGACTTCCGCAATTACCATGCCTTTTTCCAAAGCTTTGCACATGTCATAGATCGTCAGCGCCGCCACCGACACGGCGGTCAGGGCCTCCATTTCGACGCCGGTCTGGGCACGCGTCGCGACCGTCGCCATTAGATGGACGCCATCGTCGTGCAAAGTTGCGGTCAGATCGACGTGTGTAAGCGGCAGCGGATGGCACAAGGGGATAAGGTCCGAGGTGCGTTTCGCGGCCATAATGCCGGCCAAGCGCGCGGTTTCCAATGGATCGCCCTTCGGGTTGCGATTTTTGCGCAGGACATCGACGGTCGAGGGCTTCATTATCACCCGGCCCGAAGCCGTCGCTCGACGTTCCGTATCGCCTTTGGCCGAGGTGTCGACCATGGCTATCTGACCGGCATCATTCATGTGCGTAAGTTTTTTCATAGGTAACTAATCCGGCAAGTGAACAACGCGCACTCGATCGCCGGCCGCCAAGCCCGGATGACTGACGGGTACGTTGATCAATGCCGTCGCCTGGGCGAAAGCGACAAAATCGGACGAACCTCCCCACTTTAATGGTTCGGCGATCAGGCATCCT
>JBDSEC010000334.1:0-6011 GCA_039920205.1 Pyrinomonadaceae bacterium | reverse complement strand
CAAATATTTATAGATACATTTGCTCGACTAAAAGATCCCGCTCCAGCGGAGCGGAATATTTCGCTCCGCTGGAGCGACTAGAAGGTCAGAATCCGCTTTAGAATTCTATAAATATTTTGCTCCGCTGGAGCGAGGGACGTACATCGGACGGTAGACAAAGAGACAATATGCGGCGCTTCGGCGGATCGGTCGGATAGACCGCTAAACTCACAACTGTGCGCCTCAATCGGCCCACTCACGCAATCTTGACAAAAAAGTAAGGTATTACTATCATAGTGGTTCCGAGGACTGCGAAATGTGTGGCTTATGAAAATTTCCGCCCAAGAAGAATACGGGTTGCGATGCTTGCTGCAATTGGCCTATCTGCCCGATGGTCAATCACTTACGCTGGGTCACATTGCCGAGCGCGAGGGCATTTCCGTAGCTCATGCGGGCAAGTTGATGTGGATCATGAACAAGGCCGGTCTGGTCGAATCGCATCGCGGTACCAAGGGCGGTTATGCCTTGGCGCGGCCGGCGGCGGAGATCCGGCTGAGCGAAGTCATTAAGGTGCTGGACGAAGACGAGGTCAAATCGCATTGCCAAAGCTATACCGGAATATTGGAAACGTGTATTCATACTGGCGATTGCGGCATACGGCCAGTGATCGTGGGTCTGCATGAAGTTGTGCATTCCGCATTGTCGGGCATTACCTTGGCGCAGTTGGTCGGTACGGAATCGACGGTGGACGCGACACTTCATCAGATACAGGTTCCCGGCACGGTATCGAGTTTTCGGCGGTTATAAATAATAGGTGCGTCCGTGCGGGTGGCGGACGGGATCGATAAAATGAGCACAATCGAAGTACTGGCCAATCAGGAATACAAGTACGGTTTCGTCACCGACATCGAGTCCGAGACGATCCCGAAGGGTTTAGGCGAAGACACCATCCGGCTGATCTCATCCAAGAAGGACGAGCCGGCCTGGATGTTGGAGTTTCGGCTTAAGGCTTATCGCCATTGGTTGACCATGACCGAGCCCAAGCGGTGGCCCAACCTGAAATACCCCGACGTCGATTATCAGAACATCAGCTATTACAGCGCGCCCAAGCAGAAGACCGAAAAGAAGAGCTTGGACGAGGTCGATCCCGAATTGCTGCACACGTTCGAGAAGTTGGGCATCCCCTTGGTCGAGCAGATGCAACTGGCCGGCGTGGCCGTGGATGCCGTGTTCGATTCGGTTTCGGTCGCAACCACTTATAAAGAGAAGCTTAAGAAGTTCGGCGTGATCTTCTGCTCGTTCAGCGAGGCGTTGCGCGAATATCCCGAACTGATCAAGAAGTATTTGGGCACGGTGGTGCCGACCAATGATAACTACTTTGCGGCCTTGAACAGCGCGGTATTCTCGGACGGCTCGTTCGTGTTCGTGCCCAAGGGCGTACGTTGCCCGATGGAACTATCCACTTATTTCCGCATTAACACGCAGGATTCCGGTCAGTTCGAGCGGACCTTGGTGATCGCGGAAGAGGGGGCCTACGTTTCCTATTTGGAAGGCTGCACGGCGCCGAAGTTCGATACTAACCAATTGCACGCGGCTGTGGTCGAGTTGATCGCCTTGGACGACGCCGAGATCAAATATTCGACGGTCCAGAATTGGTATGCCGGCGACGAGAACGGCGTGGGCGGGATCTACAACTTTGTAACCAAGCGCGGCGCTTGCCGGGGGAAAAATTCGAAGATCTCGTGGACGCAGGTCGAGACTGGTTCCGCCATCACTTGGAAATATCCTTCCTGCATTTTGCAGGGCGACAATTCGATCGGCGAGTTCTACTCGGTCGCGCTGACCAATCACGCGCAACAGGCCGACACCGGCACCAAGATGATCCACTTGGGAAAGAATACGCGTTCGACGATCATCTCGAAGGGGATCAGCGCTGGCCATTCGAACAATAGTTACCGCGGGTTGGTCAAGGTAATGCCCAAAGCCGACGGCGCGCGCAATTACACGCAGTGCGATTCGATGTTGATCGGGTCGAAGTGTGGCGCGAATACTTTTCCCTATATTGAAGTGATGAATAACACTTCGCGGGTCGAGCATGAAGCTTCGACTTCCAAGATCAGCGAAGAGCAGTTGTTCTATTTACAACAGCGCGGTCTGTCGCAGGAAGACGCGATCTCGCTGATCATCAATGGCTTTTGTAAGGAAGTGTTTCGCGAATTGCCGATGGAATTCGCGGTCGAAGCGCAGCGCTTGTTGGGGATGAAGTTGGAAGGAAGCGTGGGTTAGGCGGCGGCGTGTTTACCGTACTTTATCGTTGGAAGATCAAGCCGGAACTGGAAACGCAGTTCATCGAGAGTTGGTCGGAAGTGACGGCGCTTTATCGCAAGTGCCCGGGGGCATACGGGTCGCGATTGCATCGCGATAACGACGGGTTGTTCTGGGCTTATGCGCAATGGGATTCGGACGCCGATCGGCAGGCCGCTTTTCGCGAGCCGCCATTGACGCCGGCGCGTGAACGAATGGCTGAGGCCATCGCGGCAAGATTTGATGAGATCGTTTTAGATATCGTGTCCGACCACCTCGCAATCCAGGATAAAGAATAGATGTGCGAGCGGCGGCGATGGGGATTTTATTTATTGGTGAGAAGCTTAAAAAATGACTGACAGTTTATTAGTGATCAAAAATTTACACGCCTCGGTTGGTGGCAACGAGATCCTGAAGGGGATCGATCTGACCATCAACCCGGGCGAGGTTCACGCCATCATGGGGCCGAACGGTTCCGGCAAGTCGACGCTGTCGAAAGTATTGGCCGGGCATCCGTCGTACGAGGTGACCGGCGGCGAAGTTATCTATCAAGGCAAGAACCTCTTGGAATTGGCGCCGGACGAACGGGCGCGGGCCGGAGTTTTCCTGGCGTTTCAGTATCCGGTCGAAGTCCCGGGTGTCTCCAACGCGCAGTTTCTTCGCCTGGCCTATAACGAAAAGATGAAGCATCTGGGCGAGGAAGAGTTGGACCCGTTAGAGTTCAAGGACCTGCTGAAAGAGCGCGCCGAGATCGTCGAAATGGAAGCCAGCTTTATGAACCGCTCGGTCAACGAAGGATTCTCGGGCGGCGAAAAGAAGCGTAACGAGATCCTACAGATGGCCGTGTTAGAGCCTAAGCTGGCGATCTTGGACGAGACCGATTCGGGCTTGGATATTGACGCGCTACGCATCGTCGCCGGCGGCGTGAATAAACTGAAGAATGCGTCCAACGGGATCATCTTGGTTACGCACTATCAGCGGTTGCTGAACTACATCGTCCCCGATTTTGTGCATGTATTGGCCGGCGGCCGTATCGTCAAAGAAGGCGGAAAAGAGTTGGCGCTGGAACTTGAAGCCAAGGGTTACGATTGGATCCGCGCGCATGCGAATGAAATCGCAGCTGCCTAAAAAGGATTTAGCCACAGAGGTCACAGAGGACACAGAGTGATAGAGGCTTTTATATTTTCGCGGTGCCCAATTGCAAAGTTAGGTTGAATATCCTTCACCCTCTGTGTTCTCTGTGACCTCTGTGGCAAAAATAACTAAGAATGACGCAAGTTAAAGAGAAAATTGAAGATCAATTCGTGGCGGCGTTTCGGGTCGGGCAAATGGCGCGCGGAGCCGAGGCGACGTGGTTGACGCGTTTGCGTGAGAGCGCGCTAGACCGGTTTGAACAGTTGGGACTGCCCACCGTGCGCGATGAAGAGTGGAAGTACACCTCGCCGGCACAGATCGCGAAGACGACCTATGCATTGGCCACGGCTCCGGCGATCAAGCGGGATTTGGTCGAGGGCTATTTTTATCCGGAAGCGTTGGAAAGCTGCTTAGTTTTCCTCAACGGAGTGTTTAACGCGGAGTTTTCGTCGTTAATGGGATTGCCGGACGGCGTGGTGGTGATGAACCTCTCGACCGCGCTGGCGAATGAAACGCAGGCGGCGGTGATCCGTGAACATTTGGCGCGGGGCGCTGATTACAACGCAAATGCATTCAACGCGCTCAATACCGCATTTGCGGGTGACGGCGCTTACGTATTCATTCCGCGCGGTGTGAAGGTTTCGACGCCGTTGCATCTGCTGTTTCTTACGGTCCCGGAGGCGTCATCGGTTGCTTCGTTTCCCCGCGTTTTGATCATCGGTGAAGCGCAGAGTGAAGCCACGGTGATCGAAAGCTACGCCGGAACGGCGGACGGGAATTACTTGACCAACGCGGTGACCGAAGTCGTATTGGCTGAAGGCGCGCGCTTGTCCCACTACAAAGTACAGAACGAAGGCGCGGGAGCTTCGCACTTGGCTACGACCATCGCCGATCTGGATCGCGACAGTGTTTACGACGCAACTACGATCACCTTGGGTGCGCAACTTTCTCGGCACGAGATCGCGGTAAATCTGAACCGCGAAGGTGCGGAATGCTGGGTCGACGGATTGTATATCGTCGGCGATGGCCAACACGCCGATACGCATTCGGCCATCCATCATACCAAGCCGCACGGCACTTCTCATCAGCTTTACAAGGGCATTTTGGACGGCAAGTCGCATGCGGTCTTTAACGGCAAAGTGTTTGTCCATCAGGACGCACAACAGACCGACGCCAAACAGACGAACCGGAATCTATTGCTTTCGAACACGGCGCGGGTCGATACTAAACCCCAGTTAGAGATCTTTGCCGACGATGTGAAATGCGCGCACGGCGCGACCGTCGGCCAACTGGAAGAGGAAGAGCTTTTCTATTTGGTCAGCCGCGGCTTGCATCCCGAATTGGCGAAGAATCTTTTGACCTACGGATTCGCCGAAGAGGTGATCGCGAAGATCAAGATCGAATCGATCAAGCAGCAGTTGGATGAAGCAGTGTTGCATAGATTGCGGGCGCGGCTGGAGGCTTAAAATGAGCTTCAAGTGGGTGAGACAAATTGGGCTATGATCAGTAGTTTGGCAGAACAACAGAACTTATTCGTTAGAGACATTCTTGCCTTAGAAAAGGACCTAAAGGCGCTCAATTGTATACGACTTGCACAACGGGACGAGGGCAACGAACTCGCGTTCGAGATATTTGGGAACTTGATACCCTATTTGAGCAGGTTAATTTGGCACAATCTTGTCGTTACGGTTTGTTGGGTCTATGACCTTAAGGGGCATCGGAGCATTTATTGGTATCTTAAACAACGACGGGATTCGAGCCCAGAATGTGCTGCCGAAATTGAATCGCAGTTGATACGAATTTCAGCACTTCGTGATGAATTGAGAAAAGTCCGGAAATTGAGACACAAGTGGATTGCTCATCGAGATAAGGAAACGTCCGAAACTCCTGAAACGTTTTGGGCCAACAGTAAATTAAAATTTGAAGATATCGAAGTGCTTGTAGTGACCGTAGTTGAGATTGTGAAGCGACATTGTCCGATAGCCGACTTGACCGATCACGGAGTCGGAATGCTTTTTCACATAGTTGAAGATAATCCTGAGATTGAAAAAAGGCGACTGGACCGCCAGAGTTGGTAACAAATGCGAGGGCGGTTGAGTTGTTTACTTTCCCTTCGAATCGGTTAGTCAATGATTTTAGCTGAGAGTGAGTTTGCATGTCAGAGAATCATACTCATCGCTTGACCACTGATGATCTTGTCGCAATTCCAGAAGACGGAAACTGGTATGAATTGATTGACGGTCAAATCGTGAGATCAGAGCATCCGCTACTCTCGCATCAGCGGATCTTGGACAATCTCATTTATAGATTTGGCGTCGTCCCAAAGAACGAGCGAAATTGCAGCTTCTGGTCGAACGTAGGGGTGATTTTCGATCGACACAATTCAGTAATTCCGGATTTCGTATTCGTAAGAAAGGATCGAAAGGCGGAAATCGCTTCAGGGGAATACATTACTGGTACCCCTGATTTGATCGTTGAGATATTGTCGCTGGGTACTGAGAACATCGAGCGTGATCGGATTTTAAAATTGCAGGCTTACGAAAGTTTTGGCCTCCCGGAATACTGGATAGTTGATCCTTTCAATCGACTAGTTG
>JBDSEC010000333.1:0-5582 GCA_039920205.1 Pyrinomonadaceae bacterium | reverse complement strand
CTCCTTAGTTTTTTTCCTCCCTACCGCTAACAGATCTGGCACACGTCTAATAAGTGAGTTGTCCAACTGCTATCATTGGTAGGGATGACCTCATCATAGCGAGAGCCCTGGAATTCGAAAAGCCAGTCAGATTTACGACACGCTTTAGCTTATCGAGCGGGCAAAGATCTCACTAGGGCGTGAGTGCGACTCGAAAGCGCTTTTGGTCAGTCCGTCATTTCCCGGTGTTTCGCTCCGCTGTCACTGGCTCAGCAGTTTGACTAGGCCTTCGCTTTCGCTTATTTTGCTGGCGAAAGGTTGGCCAAATGAAACAACAATTAAGCGTTCCCCATCTCATTTTGTTTGTCTTTGTGATCATGTTGGGGCTGGAGATCGGCGCGGGTCTTTACGAGGCGCTGGTGGTCTTGCCGCTGTGGAATACCGCCCTGCCCGAATCCGTAATCGCTTATTATCACCACAATGCGTTGGATCCACAGTTTGCCTTGAACGCAGGCGGCCGTTTCTGGATGTTTTTTACTCCATTGACGGGATTACTGTCGCTAGCAACGTTGTTATCGGGTCTGAAGACGGATCCGCCACATCGGAAATGGCGTTTAATTGGTGCGGCGATCGTGCTAACGGTCGTGATTTGCACGTTCGTTTGGTTCGTACCTAACATTATCCGGTTGATGGGTCCGGACGTCGTCACGATGGGAAGCGATCAGGTCGCAAGCTTGGCAACCTGGTGGGTGCGGCTAAACTGGGTCCGCGCTGTGCTTTATCTCATCGGGCTGGTAGCCTCGGTTCGTGCCTTGACGATCCCCACCAGGTCGGCGAAGTAGTTACCCCGAAAGTGAAAACACCCCGGCGAATTGACGCATCGCATTGCCTAAATTCGCCGGGGTGATCAATTGCCAAGTTGCGGTCGGACTGCTTAGCGGCCAATCGATTTGCCAACATCCTCGATCGCGTCTCCCACCTTACGGCGGACCTCGCCAACCTTTTCGTTCACTTGTCCTTGCGCCTGATCGCGTTGGCCTTCGTCTTCCAGATCGCGATTGCCCGTTGCATTCCCGATGGTTTCTTTGACCGACCCCTTGGCCTGATCCCATTTACCCTCTAATTCTTCCTTGTTCGGTAATCCCATGATGAAATCTCCCTCTTAGATCTACGGTTATCCCTGAGGCTTTCCGGTTACCGCGCAATCGCTCCTCCGCAGCCTCGATCTAGACAATGGCAAAGGACGTGCCGCAGCTTTTGAAAGCCCGCGAACGATCGTATAACTCTAACTGTATCAACTAATTAGTAACGGACGAGGGGTACTCTCATGGCTCTAGGGGTAAGCAAAATTCTGCCGGTGTGCGGTTATCGCTTGCAATCAATCAATACACTCGGTCACACGCCGATCGCTCGGAGATCAAGCTCATTTGGAGCTGGCGGGGGAATTTAGACCAACCGTTATTGACAAGGTCTCGCTAACTGATAAGAATTAAGAATCGTAAAATCTTTTCAGGTTCCCCGGACACGAAGGAGTATCCAACTTTTCCGTTCCTTTCTATTGGTGACCCTATGACGATTCCCACTGAACCGATCGGAAGCATTCCGCGCCCCTTGGAACTACTCAACGCCCTCAAGGCGGATGACAGTTCCGAACCGGCATTGGAAAAGCTCTATGATGTGGCGATCCGCGATACGATCGACCGGTTCGAGGAGACCGGTTCACCGGTTATCACCGACGGCGAGCAGCGAAAGTATCACAATTTTTGGACCTATTCGGTTCACGGTCTGCCCAATACGGCGCCGGACGGATTTAAGATCCCGTTTTCCGCCGGCCACATCCGTCGAATGCCCCGGCTGACTTCTGGACCCTTCCGCTATATGCGGCGCGCCGACGAATACCTTAAGACGGCTTTGCGCTATGCCCATCGGCCGGTGAAGCAGGCGGTGATCTCGCCTTCCGCGCTTAGCTTGATGTACCCACCCACGGAGATACCCGGGTATTCGCGGGGTGATTTTCTCGACGACTTACTGCGCGAGCATGAAACCGAAGTACGCGCCTGTTTGGAACTGGGTGCCCATAAAGTACAGATCGACTTTACCGAGGGTCGGCTTGCGGTAAAGATCGACCCTTCGGGCAATCTGCTGAACAATTTTGTCGATTTGAATAATTTGGCGCTGGCGCGTTTCACCGCGGCCGAGCGCGAACGCATCGGTGTTCATACCTGCCCGGGCGGAGATCTTGATTCAACGCACAGTGCCGATGTGGATTATTCCGATCTTCTGCCCAGCCTTTTCGAGCTTTTGGTGGGCAATGTTTACATTGCCTTGGCCGGCGAACCTGACCGGATCCGTGTTTTGAAAATCATCCGGCAATATATGAAAAGCGACCAGCGGATATTTGTCGGCGTCATCGCGCCGATCGATCCACACGTCGAGACACCAGAGGAAGTCCGCGACCGCGTCTTGGAGGCGGCGGAATATATTCCGCTGGGACAATTGGGCACCACCGACGATTGCGGTTTCTCTCCTTTCTGCGACGATACTTCGACGACCCGCGACACAGCGTTTGCCAAGATCCGTGCTCGCGTGCAAGGCACGGCGCTCGCCGCGAAGATTCTCGGGGTAAGCGATGGCGACTAAGGACAACGAAGATGAATTGCTGCGCTCGGTCGCTTTGCAAAATGCTCAGAGCATCATACAGGCGCGGCGTCGCGCCGAAGATGAATTGCGCCGTCAGTCGGAATGGTTGCGTGTCACTTTGGCAAGTATCGGCGATGCCGTCATCTGCACCGACGGCGAGGGCCGAGTAACGTTTTTGAATCAGGTAGCCGAGACGCTCACCGGTTGGCGGCAAATTGATGCTGAAAGTCGGCCCTTGACTCAGATCTTCCATATCGTGAACGAAACTACGCGTGAAGTGGTGGCGAATCCGGCACTGCGAGCCCTGGCCGAAGGGGGCGTGGTCGGTTTGGCGAACCATACCATTTTGATCGCTCGAGACGGAACGGAATATCCCATCGATGACAGTGCGGCTCCGATCCGGGATGCGAACGGCAACGTGCTCGGAGTGGTTTTGGTATTTCACGACGTCACTGAGCGGCGACGATCCGAGGAAGCCCTTAGCCGGAGCGAACGGGAGCTTGCCGATTTCTTCGAGAATGCGATCGTTGGATTTCGTTGGGCTGGACCCGATGGGATCATTCAGCGGGTTAATCAAACGGAATTAAGCATGCTCGGTTACACCCGAGAAGAATACGTTGGGCACCATCTCTCAGAGTTCCACGTTGACCGTGCAGGAATCGATGAATTCTTTGACCGGCTTAAGCAGGGTGAAACCGTCCGACAGTATGCTTCGCAAATGCGCTGTAAGGACGGCTCGATCCGCGACGTATTGATCAACTCGAACGTGTTGTTCGAGAATGGCGAGTTCGTTCACACTCGCGCGTTTACGTTGGACGTGACCGAACGCAAACGCGCGCAGGAATCGCAGCGGCAAAGTGAAGAGCGCTTGCGCTTTATCATGGACTCGATGCCGCAAAAGATCTTCACCACGACGCCGGACGGGGCCGCGAGTTACGTTAACCCTCAGTGGTGCAAATTCAGCGGCTTGACGGCTGATGAATTCAATGGCTTTGCCTGGGCCAAAACGATCCATCCCGACGATCGAGCGCAGGTCGTCGAGCTCTGGCGGCGGTCGGTTGAAACGGGAACCGACTTTCGCTATGAAATGCGGTTTCGCCGTTGGGATGGGATCTACATTTGGCACTTGACTCAAACGACAGCGCTCCGCGATGACCAGGGCGAGGTAGTGATGTGGGTTGGTTCTAGTACGGACGTCCACGAGCAAAAGGAAACCTCTCAACAACTAAGACATTTGGCGGCGGAGCTGTCCGAAGCCGATCATCGCAAGAACGAGTTCCTCGCCATACTGGCCCATGAACTTCGCAACCCGTTGGCGCCAATTAGAAACGCATTGCGAGTGGTCCAACTTTCCGGTGGCGACCGCGACGTGATCCTTCCCGCGGCCGAAATGATGGAGCGCCAGGTAGATCAATTGGTTCGTTTGGTTGACGATCTCTTGGATGTAAGTCGCGTAAGTCATGGCCGGATCGAATTGCGCCGCGAGCATATTGAACTTGCCGCGGTCATTCACCGGGCGGTCGAAACCTGCCAGCCGGCGATTGACGAACGGCGACATGAATTGCTCGTTACGCTGCCGGATGCACCAGTATTTCTAAATGCGGATCCGCACCGTTTGGCCCAGACCTTTAGTAACCTACTGAATAATGCTGGTAAATATACCGATCCAGGTGGGCGTATCTCGATCTCTGCTACGGTGCGTGAGAGGTTCGTCGAGGTGTCCATCAAGGATTCCGGGATCGGCATTCCTGTGGAGAAACAGGGCAACATTTTTGACATGTTCGCCCAGGTCGATCGGTCGCTCGAGCGTTCGCAAGGAGGTTTAGGCATCGGCCTGACCTTGGTCAAGAAATTGGTGGAACTCCACGAAGGTTCGGTCCGGTTGCTGAGCGCGGGAGCGGGACTGGGCAGCGAATTCGTCGTCCGTTTGCCGGTGACGGTCCACGAACCGGCGTTGCCGGCCCCGGCCGGCCCGACCGCGCCATTTATTCGGCGGCGGGTTTTGGTGGTTGACGACAATCGGGATGCGGCCGAATCGTTACAGTTGCTCTTGCAGATCTGCGGTCATGAGGTGCACACCGCCTATGATGGGTTGGAAGCGGTTGAAGCAGCGGATCGTCTAAGGCCGGAAGTCGTACTGCTGGACATCGGTCTGCCGAAACTGAACGGATACGAAGCCGCGCGGTTGATCCGGGCTCAAACCCGGAAAGAAAAGATCACTTTAGTAGCCCTGACGGGTTGGGGCCAGGCAGATGACCTGGCAAAATCAAGGGAGGCAGGTTTCGACCTTCATCTGGTCAAGCCGGTGGATCATGATCTGTTGTTGAAAGTATTTGCTGAATTGCCATCAGAGGAGGAAGGCGAATAGTGTTTTCACGAGTAAGGGCGACAGGAATTCTCTTTATCATTGGCCTGGGGGTTTTAGCCGGACAAGCGCAAACCGCTACCGATAAGCCGTTGTCGCAAAATCCCGACGCGGTCAAGGAATATAACAAGGCGCTTGAGGTCGGAAATAAGGGCGACACGAAGACGGCCGAGGCGGGCTATCGCAAAGCGATAAAGCTAGATCCAAACTTTGCCTTAGCACATAACAATCTGGGCTCCATGTTGATGGATCGGGGCGATATCGCGGGCGCCGAGACTTCGTACCAGGCGGCGATCCAGGCCGATCCGAAACTGCAGCTCGCGCGGTTGAATTTGGGATCGGTGCAAGTCGATCAGAAGAAGTTCGACGAAGCGGTACAAACTCTGGACCAGTTGATCGCGATGATCGGGGTTCCGGCGGCGAATGTCGCACCCGAATCGGCATCGTTGGGCGCCCTGCTTGGCGGTAAGACGCCGACGGACGCCGCCGACGTCACGGCGCCGTTGAATGATACGCAAAAGGCGAAGGCTTTTTACCTGCGTGGATTGGCTCAGGCCGGACTGGGACATCATCCGGACGCGGTCTTGGATTACCGGCA
>JBDSEC010000332.1:0-15150 GCA_039920205.1 Pyrinomonadaceae bacterium | reverse complement strand
CGCGCTTTGAACTCCGACGTAAAGCTTCTTCGTTTTGCCATCTGTCCCTCCAGACGGCAGCAATTCTACACCTTAGACCCCTGTCCAGTTTTTGGGGGGAATTTCACCCGGATTTAACCCCGAGGGTAACACTTGAAGTCGTCGCGGTGGGCGTATTGTCATTAGCCGTAATGTATTTCAAACTATCAACGTTGGTTCCTTTGTAAACCGAGATCAGCGTATCAAAGTTGCGTGTCGTCGTATTGATCGTCAGCACGCCGTCCGCAGCGGCCACGTATTTGTACCAGACCGAAGCGCCACCCCGATTGCGCGCATGCGCCGGTTCGTTCACTTCCTTACCCGCGCCCGCATTCGTGCCTCCGGTCAGACTACCGCTATTACCGACCAGCAGCTGGGCGTTGACCATATCGTCATTACTCGGTCCCAACATTACTTGAGTGGAATTGTTGCCTCCGAGCTGCGCCGCAGCGCGAGCCGTGGTATATCCGGTCAAGATGATCGCCACCGAAATGATCAGGGCGAAATATTTATTTGTATTCATTTGTAACCTCATTTCGTTCTCAACTCCATAACCGCCGATCGGCGTAAGTATGTATATGGTCTGTGTCGGGCAGGCGGGGCGGTTCTGGACCACTACCCGGTTAACGCGGCCTACAATAATTGAGATGGTGCCAATTGAAACCATCGTGGCGGGTAGCTAGTTAATCTGTCATCAAGCAAAAATGGCCCACAAATTCAGCTGCAGAGTTGTAAGGTCTATCAATTTCGGTGGACCACTATTCAACTAGATAGGTGGCACTGAGTGGGTATTCTTCGTCGTCATAAAGTGTTCGTGTCGAGCGCGGGACTCTCCGTGGAATAGTTCAAGCCGTGTGGGCCAACCCACACGGCTTGATTTACCTTCCCTAAGTTTACGCCCGGCTATTGTAGCGGGTTGGTTACCGGTATATCCGTCGCGAGACCGAATTGAACCGTTCGAAGCGAACCATTTGAGCTGTTCAATATGTACCAATAGCCGCTGCGGAATACCGCGAAATCGGCGTAACCGTCGTTGTCATAATCCGCCGGTTGAGGCCGGTCACCGTTTTGGCCCCATTTCTGTGCGTGAAACGAACCATTAGAACTATAAAGTACATACCAGGTCCCATTCGAAGGCCGGAAGACGGCGAAGTCGGCGCGACCGTCGGCGTCGTAATCGGCTACGACCGGTTTGTCTCCATTCAATCCGAATTGCACCGTCTGATACTGTTGCGTGATCATATTTAAGATGTACCAGGTTCCGTTCGACGGCCGAAATACCGCCAGTTCATCCCCGCCATCTCCGGTGAAATCGGCCGCCACCGGCAGGTCTCCATTTTGACCGAATTGGATCGAATAGCCGTTAATGCCGGCATCCATCCACCAGGTTCCCGTACTAGGGCGAAAAATGGTCCGCTCTTCATATTTGGACGCTTGGAAATAGTACCGGCGGAGGATCGGTATGTCTGAACCAAGACCCCAGGTCGAATACTGGAGCCCACCGGTGGTAACGAAGTACCAGGTGCCGGTATCCGGACGAAAGACGTGATAATCGACTTTGCCGTCGTGGTTCCAATCACCCAATAATGGAACGTCGCCATTGGCGCCAAATTGGTACGGTCGCAAGCTATCGGTTACGCTATCTTGCGAATACCAACTGCCGGTTGTGGGACGAAAAACCGTTAGATCGGCGCTTCCATCTTGATCAAAATCGGCGATGCGCTCGTTCTTAGCCACGCCGTAGGTCATTGTAAAATTACCGGTCGCCGCCCCTTGACCAGCGTCGAATCCATCGATCGCAAGGTAGTAAACTGTTTGCGGCGCCGCTTGCAGCAGCAAGGTGCGGTGACTGCTGCTATGGCTGCTTATCACAGGCACGAGACCCGCGACGCTTGGAATATTCGAACCCGCATAGATCGCAAACAGCGAGTCGACGGGATTGTTAAGATTGTTTAAGGCTTGACTATCCAAAGTAAATTCAAATGTTTGGGGGTAGGTACTGTTATTTCGCCATCGATACCAGATCGATTTGCCGCCGGCATTACCCGCGTGATCTGGTTCGCCGGACTCTTTGCTTGCGCCAACATTGGACCCCGTAATGGTGCTGGTCCGATTGCCACTATACAGCCAAAATTCATCCGGTAAGTTAGCCAGACCATTGCTAAGCATCACGTTGTCGAACGAGAAAGTGAGGTCCACGCTTCCAATCTCGGCCGTGCCACTCGAGTTCTTTCCATCGACAGCGATGTAATACGTGGTTCCGGCTTGCGTACCAAAATGCAGGCGGCTGCGAGCGGAGCTAACTAGTTCGCTGGAAAGATTGTCATTCGCCGCCACGAGTTTAAGGCTCGCGATGTTGGACCCGACATATACCGCAAGCAGCGTGTCGAAGCTGCTGCCGTTGGTTGTCAAACGCATGACGCCATTTCCCGGAGCAACGAATTTGAACCAAACTGAAGCCCCTCCACGATTAAACGCATGGGCCGGTTCGCCCACTTCTTTAGTAGCGGCGGCGCTGGTGGCGATCGCATCGCCGCTAATTCCCGAAAGCAACTGAGCGCTGGCAAAATTGTCGTTTGCCGGCGCCATGATCGCGTCGTTGCCGGAACCAGACCCCGGTCGGCTGGCCGCCATCGTCGCTCCCGACGCGCCGGTTGCAAACATCATGGCAGTCAAAAACAACGTGACCACCTGCTTCAGTTTTCGTGATCTCATTTCCTTCTCCTTAAACCGCGTTTGGGGCGGCGCAAATTATGGTTTTTATGATCTGCAACGAGGTTATGACGTTCGTCGATTTGGGACGGCTCGCTGCGCAACGGAACGGAGAATACGGGAATTCGACGAGGCTGTAACTATCTGGTTAGATAGTAACTATACGTTTTCGACCACGTTCTTAACTAGAGATTCTTCGAGGTTTTTTACATATTTCGCCGCCGGTGTGGGGTCGAAGTTGCCAGCGTCACGGGGAAACCTATCTAAGTTGCTAGGCAACTACTTCGCCCTTTTCCTGGGCTAGGTATTAAAGAAAAAGTGGACCAAAAGCGAAAGCTTCTGATCCACCGTGATGATTCAAACCGAGGTCAGACCCGCGATTACCGCGCTTGTAAAACGTAAGCCACGGCCGAATCAGTTGAAAGTCCAAACGGGGTTGCGACAAAGCCGAGAGTGCTACGTTGAACATAGAAGGTGGGGCTCGAAACGCGCCATACTGCTTGGTCGGCCTTACCGTCACCGTCATAATCTCCGACACACGGAAGGTCCAGACTGGGTGAACCAAAAGCCATCGCGCCGGCCACGTTGTTAGAGCTTCGCAACCAATACCAAGTGCCATTTACGGTACGGTAAACCGCGAAGTCAGTTTTACCATCGCCGTCAAAATCACTCGGAAGGATATGATCTGTCGCGAAATTGCCCCACGGTTGGGCCTGAACTGCGCCATCCAAACTGCGCAACACGAAGAAAGTATTCGCGGGCGTACCAGAACTGATCCGGTAAACGGCCACGTCGGCTTTGCCGTCACCGTCGAAATCGCCCCGAACTGACGTATCGGCGAAATTGCCGAACTGGATGGCGGTAAAGCCGAGCATACTGCGCTGAATGTACCAAGTCATTATGCCTGGTGAACCTGCGATACGCGTGACGGCGGGATCGGCCTTGCCGTCACCGTCAAAATCCTGGGTGATGGTCGGGTTATCGCCCGTAATGCCAAAGGGAACGGAATCTACGGTACCCGTGCCGCTTCGCAGCACATAGAAATAGCCCTGCACTCCGGGTCGCCAGACCGCGATATCCGCATGTCCATCTCCATCAAAATCGGCCGGCACCGGAATATCATTCGCGATACCCCACGCCACGCCGGTAAACCCCGCATTGCTTCTTTGCAGATACCAGGTCATCGCATTTCCAACGGTGCGGGTCAGCGCGTAGTCAGTTTTACCATCCCCGTCAAAATCCATAACCGGGTGATAGCCCAACGGAGCATTTGTCGCGCCCGGCACTTCAACAGGTGCGCCCAATTCTTGGGCAGATAAATTCATGGCCCCGGACAAAATGCTCAAGCCAATCAGGCTAAACACAATCCCGGCCATTCGGGTGAAACGGAGAAACGTCTCGCGTTTTCGGCCAGAAGTTTTGCGCCGGTAAATATCAACGTAAATTAGTAGTAAGTTTTGGGCTCTCATTTGCTGATGGTCTCCTCTTGTCCGCATTCCGGGCGGTGAATGAATCGAAATATGAATACGAGCGGGCCACAGAACTCTGGGATCATCGTTTCCGGTTATTTGCCCGTTCAACGCGGCCGAGAATACGGTAAACAGTTGAAAGCTTTGCTATCCATTTAGATAGCTAAGATTTACGCAAAGTCAGTGATTTTGCTAAGGATTCTGTTGATTGACCGGTTGGTTTGAAGTCTACCTGGCAAAGGATAGGACATTTCCCTATCCGAAATGCTGGACGTCTGAAACCGAAAGGACCGGAACAGCAGATCCAATCTGCTATTCCGGTCCGATTCAATTAAGGACTGACTTCTTATCTAAAGGCGTTTAGACGATGCGGTCGCGCAATGCTTTCACCACCGCATCGGATTTAGAGTGTACCTGCAATTTACTGAAAATATTCCCAACGTGAAATTTGATCGTGTTGTAACTGACTCCCAATTTTTTGGCCGCGGTCGTGTAATTGTATCCCTCGATCAATAGCCTGAGCAGCCGCGTTTCGTGGCCGGTCAGATCGTAATCCGCCCGCTCAGGCGGCCGAATGTCGCGAAACAAAGTGACCACTTTCGAAGCTACTTCCGGTGACATGGGGGCACCCCCGGCGACCGATTCTTTAATATTTTCCAGCAACTTTGCGGGTTGCGTCCGCTTAAGCAAGTAGCCACTGGCCCCAGCGCACAACGCATCGAAGATGCGTTCGTCATCGTCATAAACGGTCAGCATCAGGATCTTCATCTCCGGATGTTGCTGCTTGAAAATGCGGATCCCTTCGATCCCGTTCATCCCGGGCAATCCTATATCCGACAGCAAAACATCGGGCACGTTGTATTTTAATTTTTCCAAGGCCTCTTCGACCGATCGAAAACTGCCGCTACAGGTGAATCCCGGCGTGTAATTGAACAACATCACCAATCCTTCACGGATCTGTTTCAGATCCTCGATGATGGCGATCTTGATCACATCTGTGACAACATTTTCCATATAATTAGCCGGTGTCAGCCAACAGTTCCCCACCGTGAGCCTAGCTTAACCCGCCTAGGCGCTCCCGTCACTACCTAATTGGATAGTAGAGTTTTCGAATTCGGTAGATGGCACCGGCAAAGTCAGAGTCACCGTCGTGCCGTGTCCGGGTTGCGATTCAAGCGAAAGGTTTCCGCCCAGGTCAGTCGCGCGCTTTTGCATGCTCGGCAAACCATTTCCACCCATTTGATCAGCATAGAGGTTAGTACCCGAAACCTTTCCGTTCGGTTGGACCACAAAGCCGGCGCCGTTATCCGTGACTCTTAACCGTAAATTTCCCTTTGCTAACTGGAATTCAATAGCGGCCAAAGAAGCACCGGAATGCTTCACGATGTTGTTGACCGACTCTTTGAAGATCAAAAATACCTCGCGCCGTATATTGGCACCGAGGGCTAGGTTTTCGTCCGTGGCGGGCGCAATAAATTCAAAATCGATCTCCTTGGCGGAAAGAACGTCACTGGCAAATCGGCGCATGCGTTGGGTTAGATCAGGCAAATGATCCTTGCTGGGGTTGATCGCCCAAACGATGTCGCTCATCGTGCCGACCAATTCCGACGACACGTCATAGATCATCTCCAAAGGTTGAGCCACGGCGCCGTTACCGAGTGCGTGCTGCTGCTGTGCAACTTCCGACAAGATCGCGATCTGAGTCAGTGACGCGCCGATATCGTCGTGCAGGTCGGTCGCAATGCGGGAGCGAACGCGTTGCAATTCGGCCAACCGCTCTTCGCGCGCCAAACGCAGATTTTCCGCGGCCCGGTTGGCGGCCTGTAGAGCGGTATTTACCTCGCGCAAACGGGCGATCCGGTAGCGATAGAATAGGACGATCGCGCCCACGACCAACAGCACCACCAACGCGCGGAACCACCACCGCAACCAGAGCGGCGGTAGAATGCGAAAGGTAACCGTGGCTGGCTCCAGGCTGCTCTGCCCATCGCTATTAACGGCGCGCACCAAAAATCGGTAACTGCCCGACTGTAGATTAGCCAACGTCACCGTGCGCTGTTCGGACGGCAAGCTCCAATCCTGACCAGCGCCTTCCAGTTTGTATTGATAGCGAAGTCCTTCACCGGGCCGGAAGTCGAGCCCGAAAAAATCCAGTTGCAATGTGTTTTGGTTATAAGCCAAGTCGGGTAGGGCCATTGATGGTTGGCCCAATCCCAAAACCGGCTGCGCAACACCAGCGACCGACAGACCGCCCAGCCAGATCTGTGGGGGAAGTACGACCTGATCGATGGCGGGCACCAACCGCGACAATCCGTTGGTGGTGGCAAACCAAACGATCCCGGTTTGATCACACAAAGAATCCGCAACAAAATCGCCGGCCAAACCGTCGCTCACCGAAAAGTGTTTGATGCGCTCGCCGTCGGCCGAGATCCGGTCAACACCGCGAACCGTGCCGACATAAATATTGCCCAATTGGTCTTCGGTGATCGTGCGGGCATTATTGCTAGAGAGTCCGTTACCCGTCGTGTAAGTGACGAACGCGGATCCTGATCGCAGATCATCCAACCGGCCGACCCCACCCGTGGAGGAGGTTAACCAGAGCCGTCCGCGACGGTCGATAAGAATGTCGGTAAGCAGCCCATCGGGCGTGCCGGACACGTTTTCCATGACCTCAAAACGGGTGCCGTTGAAGCGGGCAAAACCGCCTTCATAAAAGCCGACCCACACGTTTCCGGCCGCGTCCTCGGCGAACGAAGTTGGTGACTTGCCCGGTGGATATCCATCCGCCTCAGTAAACCGTCGAAATTTACTTTGACCGGGTTCCAAACGGGCCAAGCCACGGCCTTGAATATTGGTGACCGGCTGTTGGCTGACCCAAACGTACCCCTTACGATCCTCGAACAACTGGTAGGCTTCGTTGCCCGGCAATCCTTCTTGATCGGAATATGTAGCAAGTGGATGCGCCAGATCGTCGCGGCCGAAACGGTAAAGCTTTTCGCGGGTAATGATCCAAACTTCGTTGCGGCTGTCGATCATAGCGTAGCGCGAAGCCCACCGGGCCACGGCGCGGCTGGGCAATTGCGCATGCGATGTGATCAACTTAGAACCGCTTAATTGGCTCAGATAGTAAGTGCCATTGGCGACGAACAGGGTTCCATCCTTGGCTTCGGTGATCGCCTCAATATTGGTCGAGTTCAAGCCGTCAACTTCGGTGTAGGAACGCAGGCTTTGACGGTCAAGCCGAATTAACGCATGACCACCGATCCAGATATTGCCCGCCAGATCTTCGGCCATCCGGCCCATGCTTGCCGCCAAGCCCTGCGATACGCTGTAGCGATGAAAGACACGGCCGTCAAATTCCAGCAGTTCGCGCTCGGCGGAAAGCCAAATGTGACCATCCCTGGATTGTAAGAATCTCTGCGCGGCTTGATCGGTCAAAAAATCGCCCGGCGTAAAATGCAAGGTTTCGCCCGGCCGTTCAGGCAATGGTATAGGCTGCTCGACACGGGCCGGGACATTCGTGGCAACGGGAAAACCCCGGATCGTAAATGCCCCCAAACCCGACAATGCTTCGATCGATTCGGGAACGAATATATCTAAGTCTAACTGGTGGGCGACCCAGACACGCCCTTTCGCATCTAGCAACATTCCCGTCCCTAACTGACTCAACTCAAGCTTGATCTGGTAAAGCACTACCCGGCCATCAGGCAACAAACGTTCGATGCCGATAGAAGTGTTAAACCACAAGCTTCCATCCGCCGCTTCGTCCATTTCGTAAAATCCAACGTCGTTACCGCCGGGTGGCTGAGTGATCGGGTATCGGCTCAAAGTGACCTTTTCGCCGTCGATCTTCACTGCGGAGAGTCCACCCGAGGCAAAGAACAACCGCCCGTCGCGCGTTTCAAAAATGGCTCCACGTTGTTTGGAGATGAATTCGGCCGGCAAAACTGGTCGGCTATTGTTCGCCGCCAGTTGGGGTACGGAGACCGCCGACGAACGATAACGATAGAGTCCGCTGGTTGTACTGATCCAGTAATCACCGTTTCGGCTTTCGTGCAAAGCTTCGATCCCGGACGGTGGATCCTTGGTGCCGATCTGGTAGGTAATAAAGCGCGCCCCATCAAAACGGCTCAAGCCATCACGCGTGCAAAACCAGAGAAAACCATGCGAATCGCGCATTAGGTAATCAACGAAACTACTGCCCAATCCATCAGCCGAGGTGTAGGACCGAACGGGCAGACGTTCAGCGCGCACGGGAAGAAGAACCGTGGCGGCCAAGATCAGGGGACCGATCAGCCAGCGGATTTGGAATCGTCGGGTCATAGCTGGATAGGGCAAAAAACCAAACCGTCAAACCGGGTTCGAGTTTAGGTGCCCCAAATTTTACACTTATTTATGGGTTCGCCAACTCAAGAAATTTCGCTTCTTCAGAAAAGCAAAACGGACCAGAGAAATCGGCCGCGCCGATTGCCCTGGTCCGCGTTAATCGATCCCCCCGGATCAAACGGAATAATGTGATCAGTTCGGTTCGCTATCGAACTGGACTGCTCACCGGAATGTCACCCGCCGCGCCAAACTGGACGATCCGCAATGCACCACTAGTGGACTGCTGGATGTACCAGGTGCCATTACGGAAAACGGCAATGTCGGTTCGTCCATCGCCGTCATAGTCGGCCGGCTGTGGGATATCGCCCGCCTGCCCCCAATGAACGGCCGTTAACGTCAGACTCGCGCTGTTGCGGATGTACCAGGTACCGTCCGACGGTCGAAACACGGCAATATCTGTGATCCCATCGCCGTCATAATCCGCCATCACTGGCTTGTCACCGTTCAAGCCCCAATTAATGTAGATCGGTCCGCCAAATTCTGACTTGATATACCAAAACCCGGTTGATGGCCGGAACACGATCGGCGACTCATAACCTCTTCCATCAACATCGGCATACAAGGGGATGTCGCCCGCTACGCCCCAGCCGAAATTCTGTCCAAATATAGGGAGATGTTCGTACCAGAATCCATTGCTTGAACGAAAAACCGTGAAATCCGCATTGTTATCGGAATTGTCCATAAGCGGTATGTCCCCACCGACGCCCCAGAGATAAGCCTGGAAACCGACTTCGGAATTTTTCACATACCAAGCCCCCGTGTCGGGACGGAAAACCGTGTAATCGGGTATCCCGTCGTGGGTAAAGTTGCCGCCAAGATCTCCCAGTACCGGCTTGTCCCCCAATGCGCCAAACTGCACGGATCTCACTTGATCGATAATGCTATCGATCGAATACCAAGTTCCGGTCGAAGGACGAAAAACGGCGATATCAGTTCGGCCGTCCTTATCAAAATCGGCGGTCTTGTTATCCTTCGCAACTCCCAGACTGAGGGTAAAATCGGCGGGCGTAACGCCCGATCCGGAATCGTAGCCATCGACCGTAAAATAGTAAGTCGTACTGGATGCGGGCTTCCAGGTCACTTGGAAATACTTGGTATAAGCGCCGTACGACGTCACGGCTAGGTTGTTGAAATTTGTTCCCGTATAGAGCCCCCAAAAGACTTGCGGGCTGCCCGTACCAGCCAAGTTCGAGTTTTCAACGGTAATAGTATAGCTGCGGCCGGCGTTGGCCGGACTTGTCCATTTGAACCAAAGCGATTTCCCGCCCGGCTCGCCGAAGATCGTTGGCTCGCCGGATTCTAGACTTGCTCCGTTATTGGATGTGGTGATCAATTTTTCACCCGACAGAGAGATCAACCGAGGGTTAGCAAAATTGTCGTTGTCCGCGACGTTGCTAAAGGTATAAGCCAGCTGAATGGAACCGGAAGAAGTGGTGCCGCTTGTATTGCTATAGTAACCATCCACCGCGATGTAAAACACGTCGTTAAGTTGGATTCCAAACGTCACTTTCGCTCGCGTAGAACCCGCGGCGTCGTCGTTTGTCGCAATCGGTTTGAAGTCGCCAAATCCCGTTCCCTTATAGACAGCGACGACCGTATCAAAACCGCTGCTAGCGGTGTCAATGGTCATCACGCCGTTTCCCTGCGCAACATATTTGTACCAAACTGACGCGCCGCCACGATTCCGCCCGTGAACCGGCTCGCCGCCTTCCTTACCCGCTCCGGCATTCGTTCCGGTAGCTACGCCACTGATGCCGGACAGCAATTGCGCGGCGCTGAAATTATCATTAATTGGTGCGAGCACCGCGTCGTTTTTGAGGGTCGTATCGCCGCTATGGGCGAGCGCGACGGTGGTAAATAAACCAGTTAGGATAGCCGCGATCAACCTGGGGGTGATTGTTTTTAGTATCGCCGTAGTAAACATTTCTTACTGATCTCCTTCGGCCGCTCTCATCGTTGCGGCCAAGCAAACTCTTTGAATTTTGTGATTTAACAAGCAACGCTTGCGCTTCGACCCGCCTTAACACGACACAGATTAGCGAAGGAATTGCGAGTTGAACCCGCGAATTCGGGTAGTCGTGATTTGCTTTGGTGGCTGCCGGTAAAGATAAGAAAATGAACGAGATAGACTTGAAACTTGACCGTGGCAATTGACGATCAGGACGGATGCCGGACTCGAGTCGGGACAAACGCCACCCGAACGGGTAGTGTTGAAAATGTCGCCCGACGACGGAGAAATTGTTTGGATCACATGCGAAGAAGTTCGATTGATCAGTCGCCAATCGCCGCCCGAACGGGTTGTGAGGTCAAAACTTTCGGAACAGGAGAACCTAAACGCCAACCGGCAATCGGGCGGACGCCGCGATCGGTTCGATCTTGAGGGTGAAGTCCTCGAACACCGTGATGGTGTGGTTATTCGGGACGTTGGGCCCATCGGGGCGTAGAAGGTCGTTGGCGTCCATCGTTCGACGCCAGCTAAAACTGAAATTTCGTTAACGGGGTATCCGTCCCGGTACCAAATCTGGCATAAGCCAAGGCTCCATCCGAACTTCGCAGAATGTACCAGTCCTGTCCATTTCTAAACACGGCCAGATCTGCGCTTCCATCACCATCATAGTCGGCCGGCACCAACGCATCGTCGAGCGCGTCACCCCATTTTGTAACGGTAACTCCAGACCGGCTTCCCAGCACCCACCAGTTACCCACGGTCGGCGAGCCGATCGACCCAAAGGTGAACGCCGCCGGATCGGTTTTGCCATCACCGTCAAAATCGCCGCTCAGGGCATAGTGCTGGGACACATTTCCCCAATATTGCGTTTTAATTTCGCCACCTGAAGTCAATGTGTAGTAAACGAATTGACCACCTTGATTACGCACGACTGTTACATCTTCGATGCGATCACCATCAAAATCACCCGGCATAGAAAAGTCGCTGCCCAGGCCCCATGGTGTTGCCCTAACCGCGCCGGTGTTACTTTCCAAGATCCAGAACACGCTGGGCGATGAAGAAGTAACGCCCTTTCGGTAAACCGCGAAATCGGTCTTGCCATCACCATCGTAATCGGCGGGTCGCGGCTTGTCGGTCAGACCGATTCCCCATGGTTGGGTGGCGAGAGTTCCGTTGGAACTTCGCAAAACATAGAATGTGGCATTGCTTTGCCGCCAAACCGCCAGGTCCGTCAAACCGTCACCGTCGTAGTCGCCCGGTTCGATCCGGTCGTCAAATCCCTGATTACCAAATGGTACGGCGTTGAACTTACCGTTGGCGCTATCCAGCCAATACCAGACGCCCGTGCTGTTGCGAAAAACCGAAATGTCGGCCCGGCTATCTCCATCCAGATCGGCGCTCTTGTTCAGCGGCTTTATCTGTCCGCGAATTTCACTCTCAGGATGACCGGTACTGGTTACTTGAATGTATAACTGACCGGCTTTTAACCGGGACAACTGCGTGGGCGAAATGTCGTAGTAGGTAAACCCAAAGGTTTGCGAACCGAAAAGATCGGCGGACAGGACGAACTCTTGGCTTCCGTTCGTCCCCGGGCGCCCGGAAAAAACGAAGGCATCGGAATTGGCCGCCGGCAAACCATCGTAGCCAAACCAAATGACAAATTGATCCTCAGCTTTGTTTAGACAGACCAACGCGTGGCCTGATCCATTCGAACTGTTGGCCGGTAACGCCTGCGCTCCGTTCACCCGCGCGGTCAACGGAGAGTATGGCCGCAATTGGCCGCGAATCTCGCCACTAGGAAAAGCCACCGAGTGAACCGTGAAATACCATTGACCGTTTCGCAACTGCTGTACTTGCTCGGGCTTTATCTCGTGGGTCTGCGCAAACGACACGTTGCTGGTGCTCGGGTTCTGGGCAAAACCGAGCCCGTACTGAATAAATCCGTTCTGTCCCGGCGCACCGAAATTGATGCTGCCGATGGTATTGTTGCCGCTCAATCCGGAAAACTTTGCCGAGTAAGTGATCTCGGTCTCGGCATCATTGAGCCGAATGACGCCGAAACCTTTCGCCGAAGTGCCGTTAGAGGGCACCTGTTGAGCGCCATCCAGATTGGCGACAAAAATGGTCTCCCCGTTAGCGGCACATACGAACATTCCGAATACCATGATCAATGTGGCAATAGATCTTTTGTAGGTCATGGGTCTCCTTCAATCACAAGATCAACGTGCAAACCGGCTTGGCCGCTGACCAGTGCGGTGAGGCTTGGCCTCACCGTTGGGCTAGAATTGTTCTGGCGGCTACGCCGCGTCTGTTCCTGATCCGTCCAAACTAGAAACCAAATTCGCGGCGCAGCCGCAAGACATTTTGGACGAACGCCGGTGCGGTATAGCCGGCACCGCACTGGACAGCGGCCTAGCCGAATCGATATTTAAGCGGTTATGCTTAAGCAGTATTCCACAGCAAATTGTATGCGGGCTTCTGGTCATGAAACCAGCACAATCGCGAATCGTCGGATCTAAGTAGCTCTCGTTCACGCCGAAATCCCGGGTCTTCAAGAATAATACGAACTAGTGGTCTCCGATTCGATACGTTCGAGCTTGACGCTGTGATCGACGAAAACCGTAATGGTATGGTTGTCCGGGACGTCAGGCCAATCTGCGTGATCTTCGGTCAATCGTTCGCTGGAAACAATTACCGCCTGGGCATCCGGGTCGGAGGTATCACCTACCATGTCGCAGACGCCATCCGGAAGACATTCGAACCGCGTACCGCGCGAATAATGCAATGACGCGGCCGGCAATTCCGG
Source organism: Pyrinomonadaceae bacterium (assembly GCA_039920205.1). Lineage (GTDB taxonomy): Bacteria > Acidobacteriota > Blastocatellia > Pyrinomonadales > Pyrinomonadaceae > JBDSEC01. The sequence goes on along the minus strand of JBDSEC010000332.1, from coordinate 1,811 downwards.
ACGGGAGCAATAACGCGACACCACCGTATCGCGTCCGTTGGTTACCGCAAAGTTATAATAGGACGGATCGACCACGCCCGCCGAATGAGTAAGCGCGTTGAGTTGCGCGATGGTCTCGACCAAAGCCCGGCGCATTTCCGCGGCCTGGACCCGTTCGAACGGTTCGCGCAGATTATGGCAGAACATGGCAAAGGCGTGTTCCGAATCGGTCGTACCCTGGATCAACTGATACGAGTCATCGTTAAGCCCGGCCCGTAGTTTCCGCTTGATGTCTTGGAATCCGGCCACCATTCCGTTGTGCATCCACATCAGGTTGTGGTGACTGAACGGATGAACATTCAGTTCGGACACCGCCATGCCGGGCGAGGCCGCACGAACATGGGCAAACAGACATTTGGTGCTCACCTTGGGCGCAAGCGAGTGTAGATTACGATTGGACCAAGCCGGCGAGACGTATCGTTGAATGCAGGGATCGTCATCCACTTCGGGTACATACCAACCAACACCGAACCCATCGCCATTAAGTGGCTCGGGCCGTTCGCGCGCGTGGTGGCTTTGCATTATCAGCGAATTGGACGGACGATAGAGCACATCAACCAACGCCAAAGGACCGCCGTTGTAGGTAATGAATCGACACATGGACCGACCCCATCAAACTGACCAAGATCCGGATGAAAAGCCAGCGGAACCGGAACAAGATGGTCCCGAGGCCGGGGGCGATTCGGGATATTACTACGACGACGCCACCGGTTACGAAGTTTATGATCCCGAGGCCGACGACGATCCGGACGACGAAACGCCCGCTGACCGTGTTAAATAATCGGTCGCGCTACTTTTCAAACACCGCGTAACACCAACCCGCCAAGCCCAAATGGCTCAACGTGCCGTGCCACGGGCCACTTTTCCAACTCGCGTGACCGCTTCTAAGATAGACGGACTTCAATCCGCACTTTTTGCCCAACCGTTGCAAATTTTGCAGCGAAAAGACCCAGTTATGATGGCCCAATGCTAAATGCTTGAACGGACGTTTCTTTAGACCTCGCTTTGACGCGAAATCCTTCAGCCGGCAATCCAGGCTGCGGTAATTCGGCACCACGACAATGATGTAACCATGGTCCTTCAGCAGTTCCGTGCAGCGCTGGATCGTCGAGAGCGGGTCGGTCGTGTGTTCCAGTACATGCATCAGGGTGATGACGTCGTAATGCTTGGAAAACTCGATCGTCTCGATCGGACCGCAATGGATCGGAAACCCGACCTTTTCGGGCAGCCGATCACAAAGCCATTGGGATAGGTCGGTACCCTCGACCTCGTAACCCCGCTTGCGGGCGGTGTAGGGCAACAACCCATGACCAGTGCCGACGTCCAGCATCTCCTTACCCTTAGTGTGCGCTTGAATGAAATCTACGTATATCTCGGCCTGTTCGAAAAGACTCTTATCAAACGATTCGTAATCCAGTTCGGCGTTGAAGTTCCAGCCTTCGAAGTACTCAGCATCTTCGTACATCAACGCGCCTTCGCCGGTGGCCCGGTCCGGAATATCGGCCTTGACCAAAAGGCACTTCGGGCAGCGATAAATATCGATACCACTAAAATCCTGACCGAACTGGTCCATCTTTATTTCGCACAAGACACACTGCATAGTTAGACTTTACCAAATCAGAAGAGGTAGCCGGTAGCCGGTAGAAGAACGCGCCGCGCCGATCGCGCGTTTGGAGTTCCGGCTTAAGCCGGCTGCTTGACGCGCGCGAAGCGCCCCAGAACCTCCACCCCTTCACCCCTTCAGTTTTACCCCGGCCCCTGACTCCCAACCC
>JBDSEC010000331.1:0-4744 GCA_039920205.1 Pyrinomonadaceae bacterium | reverse complement strand
GCTCGGCTGCTGCCCAGTGAGGTGAGGAAAGCCTCTCCGCACTGGTCAGCGGCCGAGCCGGTTCGCGGGTTGGCTCAGTTCGCAAGTATTGAACCTCGCCATCCTCCAGGGTAACTCCGGCAAATCCAGTTCAACACAAGTTTCGCCTTTGCTTATGCTCGCCGCTTTTTTGGGCGGGCAGGGGAACCTCTTCTGACGCTGGGAAACTGGCACCAAAGCCCATTCTTAGTCCCGCCAGGGACGGAATGTTTATAGTATCCAGACTACTTAAAAAAAGACTCTTAAGCTCCGCCAGGAGCGAAATGTATCGGCCGGCAACATTTCGCTCCTGGCGGAGCTTAAATCAGTATTAGAGCAGATCATTTCTTTAAACATTTCACTCCTATGGAGCTAAGAATTGCCCTCGAAACGATACGACCATTTGATCATTGTCCTTCCGTTACTAGGGAATCAACTCGTCTTGCGCCACTCTTTCGGAACTTCACCCCTTCACACCACTTTGCTACTCTGGCACCATGCAAACCATCTCCGTCCGCTCGACCGAGCGTGAACAACTTGTTGATTTCACTGCCGAGGTGGAACGTCGCCTGATCGAATCGGGTCAACGCGAGGGGATGTGTGTGCTGTACGTTCAGCATACTACCGCCGGACTGACCATCAACGAGAACTCGGACCCCGACGTGCCGCGCGATATGCTACATGCGTTGCGCACTTTGCTGCCGCAATTCGGGATGGATTTCAAGCATTACGAACACAACTCGGACGCGCATATCAAGACCAGTTTGGTGGGAACTTCGCTCACGATCCCGTTCCATGAGGGCAAACTATTGCTCGGCCGGTGGCAGGGCATATTTCTTTGTGAGTTTGACGGGCCACGGCAACGCCAAGTTGTTATGATGATCCGGTGACCCTAGATCAACGAACGACATTGCTGCAGGACGGCGATCCCGCGCCGGGCGCGCGTTACGTACTCTACTGGATGCAGATGTTCAAGCGTGCGACGAATAACCACGCGCTGAATTTCGCTATCCATTTAGCCAACGAGCGCGAACTGCCATTGGTCGTGTACGAGGGGCTAAAGTACTACTACCCGTGGGCCAGCGACCGTATTCATTCCTTTATCTTGGAAGGGGTCGAAGAAAAGCGGGCCGAGTTTGCGCGGCAGGGAATTCGCTACGTTTTCTATTTGCAGCGGAATGGCGCGGACCCGCACGACACCGTGGCGCGATTAGCGCGCGAAGCCGCCGCGCTGGTCACTGACGATTACCCCTGTTTCATTATCCCCGAACATAACCGGCGCATCTGCCAACAGGTGTCGGTGCCGGTCTACGCCGTCGATGCGAATGGCGTAATCCCGCTGTCGGTCTTTACTAAAGAAGAGTTTGCCGCACGGACGATCCGGCCGAAGATCAACCGCGTGCTGGGTCAGTATTTGGTGCCGGTGCCGCAAATGAAAGTGCGATTCCCCGCGGCGGGGTTAGACGTCGAATGCCCGGATACGATGGTCACCGTCGAAATCATTTCGGCGCTCTTAGCGGAATGCGACATTGATCATTCGGTCGGCCGCTCTCCGCTCTATCGCGGCGGAACGAAAGCGGGCCGGGCGCGTCTCCGTTATTTCGTCGATCGCATCCTGCCGTATTACGACAAGTCGCGGAACGAACCGTCGGTTGACGGCACGTCGCGGCTGAGCGCGTATCTGCATTTCGGTTTCTTGTCGGCGAACGAAATTGCACTGGCTGTGCGCGATGCCGAGGTTTCGGAACCGTCGAAGCATGCGTATCTGGAAGAGTTGATCGTACGCCGTGAATTATCGTTTAACCTGACGCGCTTTAACCCGCAATACGATTCGTTGGAGGCGCTGCCCGCGTGGGCGCAGACGACCATGCGCGAACACCGCGAGGACGAGCGCACGTTGATCGAGCCGAAAAAGATAGAAGCAGCCGAGACCTACGACGAGATCTGGAACGCGACCCAGCGCGAGTTGCTCTACACCGGCGAACTGCATAATTATGTGCGGATGTTGTGGGGCAAGAAGTTGATGGAGTGGTGTCCCACGTATGAACAGTCGTTCACCTTGATGGAGCATCTGAACAATAAGTACGCGCTGGATGGGCGCGACCCGAATTCGTATGCCGGGATACTGTGGTGTTTCGGCAAACATGACCGAGCCTGGGGACCGCAGCGGCCGGTCTTTGGCAAACTACGTTATATGGCGTCGCATAGCATGGCGCGCAAGATCGATGCGAAGAAGTACATTGCCTGGACCGAACAGTTGATGACCGATCCACAACCTTTGCCCCCGCCGGGACCGGTTGAAGCCGGCACCGGCGACCGGTTCAGCACAATTAATGCCGCCGTTTAATTCACCCCCGCCATCGCTGTCCGTGTTCCGGCCACGCGAGCGCGAAGTGATCGCGCGTTGCCGCACGCCGCTACTGGTCCAACGGTGGTTAAATTCACTCTCCTATAACCGCGAACCGAGCGGAGAGACTTTGCGCTCGTTTCGCGAGGTAGTCCGCCGCGGCGAGGCGCATTGTTTGGAAGCGGGGCTATCCGCCGCGGCAATTCTTGAACAGTACGGCTATCCCCCGATGCTGATGAGTCTGGAATCGCAGGACAAATTGGACCACGTGATCTTCGTGTTTCAACATGGCGGGTGCTGGGGTTCCGTTGCCCGTTCGCGGGACCTGGGCCTGCATGGGCGGAAACCGGTCTTTCGCAGCTTACGCGATCTGACCTACAGTTACTTTGATCCCTATGTGGACCACACCGGCCGGATCTTGGCATACGGCATGACGGACCTGCGCGTGTTGGGTACCTATGATTGGCGCTTTTCGGTGCTGAATCGCTGGAAGGTCGAAGATCACTTGCGTGAGATCCCGCATCGATCGATCACTTCGTCTGATGCGCGCTACGAGCGGCTTCACGCGCGCTACCAGGAGTTCAAGCGGCGCCACCCGACGTCCCCGCCGAAGTATTACACGGGGCAAGAACGTTGGTTGCGTTAGATAGAGCCCAAGCGCGCCTCTGGCGCGCGTAACGCCGGCGGGGACGCCCGCTCTACCAGTTACGCGTCGACTTCTGCGCGTGTTAGTGGTTTTCCTTGGCGTTGGCTTGGTCGCCAACCCGGACTCCGAAGCGAGCCAATTGACCCCGTAACGAGCCTGCCGCCTAATGGCCGGAAATGTTTTCCTAGAAAATGCCCGGTGTGATATATTCTCGCCTCGTTGATAGGGTTTTTGATCCGGTTTTCAAATAGCTCGACCAGGAAAACTAGGGCGGCTAAGTGTTTGGCCGTATGGACCCACTTGGAATCGCCAATCCTAACATTGACGTTGCGGGGCGCGCCCGTCGTCATGGCTCCCAGATTCGATCCGATTGGCGGTTGGTTACGTTAGTTTTATTATAGGTTCAGACGTGCGCATGTACTTCGCGTGCATTGCCGTGTTGATGATTCGTCGCATCGCCCCATAGTCCGTCCAATGCTCTCGGACGACTCACAAGCGAGGTCCCTATGCCTGCCCAAGATTATTTCGAGTGCACCTTAACTTTGGACAATTCTGCCCAGGCCGAACTGACCACAGAAGACCGCAGGACCTACACCGGCAAACCGTCACTTTCAGGTGACACACTGAGTATCCTAGAAACGCAAAGATCTAATTTGAAAGATTACGGGAGAACGCTCTTTGATGCCCTTTTTACCGACCAATTATTGACTGGTTATCGCAATGCCCTCAATGACGCGCGCGGTAGAAAACTCCGTTTACGGTTCGAGATCATGGACACGGCGCCGAGCGCGAATGAACTCAGTCAGCTCAATTGGGAACTGCTTTATGATGCCAAAGCCGCGAAGGGCGGCGACTTTCTCAGCCGGTCGTCTGACATTGTCTTCTCGCGGCAACGGAATACGGCCGGGCTTCTGGCGGGACTCGGCACGGCGGATACCCTGAAATTGCTCGTGGTATTTTCCTGTCCAAATAATTTAGGCGACAGTTACGAATCTTTGGACCGCGCGGAACTGACGGCCAAATTCAAGGAGACGCTGAGTCCCTTGGCCGGACGCATTGCCCCCACGTTTCTGCCGCAGGCCACCCGCAATGACCTTCGAGATGCCGTTCGTGACGGCGATTTCGATGGGGTCCAGTTCTATGGTCATGGGTATCGCGATAAAAATACCAACGAGACCGGTTTGATCTTAGAAAAGCCTGACGGCTCGGCCGATTTCGTAGAAGAAGGAACCTGTCTCGATCTTTTCAAAGGGAAAGAACTCCGGCTGTTGTGCCTTATGGCTTGCTACAGCGGGTCGATGAAGAGCGACGAAGATCCCTTCAGCGGCCTGGCGCTCAAACTGGTCCGGCAGAATCATCAGGCGGTCATCGCCATGAAGCGGGCGATCAAGATCACCTCGGCCGATGCATTCCTAAAATATTTCTACAAGTACCTGAAGGCGTTCGACGGAACGGTCGATGCGGCGGTTGGCGAAGCCTGGTTGCAACTTTCCATTAACGGTGACGATGAATGGTCGATCCCTACGCTGTACATGCGTCTAACCGATGGTCGGCTGTGGACGGAACGGCAAAGCCTTACGGCGTTGGCGGCCACTAATGCGACCGGTGCCATCAAGGACGGAATCGTTAACTACTTTCGTAAAGGGAAAGTGGTTCCGATCATTGGGCCGGGAATACTAAAGGACGTTCTGCCTTCGGCCGCCGAGATCGGGCAGTACCTCGCGAACAAATAC
>JBDSEC010000330.1:0-5776 GCA_039920205.1 Pyrinomonadaceae bacterium | reverse complement strand
CGAATCTGCCGTACGAGGCCGCCAATAGTCGATTTGCCGACCGAACTATTCCGCAAGCGACGGCCATGATCTTGCGCGAACATGGGGACGCGCTCCATGTGAACGAAATTTACGAGCATCTTAAGGCCGGCGGCTTTACGTTCAACGGTCATAATCCGACCATAAGTATCGCGGTCTCTCTCAACCGAAATCGGCGCTTCCGGAAAACCGCCCCGGGAACCTTTGATCTGGCTATGCGGGATGTCGCCTCGTCTCGCTGAACCTTTCGGGCTCCATAATCCGTTAGACTGGCCTTGAACTTGTTCGCCTTCGCTTCTGGTCCGGCGCCGCCTATTTCTCGCCATTTCCGCTCATGGTTTCTGGTTTCCCGCCGATAAGTCAATTGGCGCCGTTTTTAAACTGGCTTTTTGGGCGCTGACTACAATGGCCTTCACTGGCAGCTACTCTTGTTTACGATTGGGTGCGCCCAGCGAACCGAACCGGTTCGTTCCTTTCTACGATCCAAAGCCATCACTACTCCATAGAGAAGGCAATTCCAATGACCATCAAATTTATCCCGTTGGTCCGGGCGTTAGTCCCGGCTTCGTTCCGCATGATCGCGCTAGCGATCGGTTTCCTCGCGCTTTCGTTTTGTGCGGCGCATGCCGGTCAACCCGTTCTGGTCCAGAATGTGGAACTTACCGCGCCCCAGATCACGGTCCTACCCGCTTCCAGTGTGATCGTGGCGCTAATGATCAGTGATACGAGCGGCGAAGGGATCATTGCTTACCAATTCAATATTGCGTACGACCCGAACGTTTTACAGATCAACGCCGTTCCGATCGAGATCGAAGGAACGATCAGCGAGGCGATGGCGTTCGCGGTAAACCCGAACGAGCCCGGTCTGCTTCGTGTGGCGGTTTACGGCGCGTACCCGCTGACCGGCGCCGGCATCCTGCTCAAACTACATTTTACTGCGATCGGCCTGGCCGGCTCGTCCAGCAGTCTGATCTGGAGCGAGGTCCTGTTCAACGAAGATCTTCCGACCATCGCCCCGGTCAATGGCAGCGTTACCATCAACGCTCCCGTCGCGTCCGAAGTTTCGATCACGGGAAATGTTCGCCGGTTTCGCGGAGGCGTCGTGGCCTTCGCGCGAGTCGAATTGGTCGGTGCCGACGGGATCTATCGCACCGTCATGACGAACGCATTTGGACAGTTTCAATTCCTACAAGTTGCTACTGGACGTTCGTACACGCTGTCGGCATCGGCGCGCGGCGTCATCTTTATCCCCGAGGTCGTGAATTTGGCGGATGCCGCGATGGTGGTAGATCTGGTGGCCCAACCGACGGGTGGTATGGTTACCATGTCTCGATAGCTGGACGGACCCCGCTGGTCACCAGCGCGTGAAGGCCTACCGCGGTGCCGGATCTACCTTTATGTAATGATTCGACGCACCAACTTAAGAAATGGGCGATGCCGCTAAATTCAGCGTCATCGCCCATTGTTTTCGTTCAACTTTCTTTGGCTATTGGACTGGTCCAAACGCCGGCCCGTAATTCATAAAAACCGCTGGAAATCCTATTGACATTGGCACGTACAACATATATAAACATTGTTAGTGTTTCACTGAGCCGCCCTGCTTAGTTCGACTCTACCCTCCGAAAATCGACAGATCATTAAGAAAATCGACTCGGCATTCCAAGGCTTGAAGTTTTATGTCGAATTTCTTTCGCGATCAGTTATTGCTCGCCCGGCAATCCTGTTCCGAGTTCGATCTGAACCCAGCACCACTCCTTAGTTCACGAATTCCCTCGTTAGTGGCTAATTTGCCGCGCGGCCCGTGCAATTCCAGCGCGCCGTCCATAACGTGATCTGAAGCCACCTTCGTTGCCCTGCGAATCTTCAGATACACGGGAATCGTAGCCCTCAATAGGAGACAGCAATGATCACTCGATCTAGCCTCATTCACATATCGCCGGAACCCACTTTAAATCGAGATCTATGTATCGGAAAGCGACTAAGTCGGATCCTAATGATCTGTTTGGGCGGAATTCTGTTTGGCTTGCTTTCCGCGCAAGCGACTCAAGCGCAGAACAACTTTTTCGTTCGCACCGATGGCGCCGATGCGCCCGTGTGTAACGGGCAGGCAGACAGCCCGGCAGCGTCAGCGCCGAATTGCGCATTTCGCACTATTCAAAATGCCGTCGTAAATTCCGCCATCGGCGATACGATATTTGTTGCCCCCGGCATTTATGCCGAGACCGTGGTAGTCGACAAGAGTCTGACACTCAAAGGAGCACAGGCCGGTCAAGCGGTAAACCCGCGATTTGCTTTATTCAGCGGCGGCGGTAACGGACCCAAGGCCGATCCACTGGCTGAAACGATCATCGTGCCACCCGCGACCGATCCGATCGGTGGCGGGAACGGTCTCTTACATTTAATGGCCAACAATGTGACCGTAGATGGATTTGTACTTGATGGCAACAATCCCGATTTGGACCAAAGCGATGCGGTCGTGGTCGGCGGGATAAATATTGACTCACGGTTAGGGATCCGGACCGAAGATGGATCTGGTGATGCGGCGGCGGCAAACAATGTCGTCATCGCCAACAACATCGTCCAGAATTTCGCTGAACGCGGCATCGAGCTTTCAAACGCTAATTCATTCTCGCCCTCGACCAGTGGCAGCGTGATCTCGGGTAATCTGGTTCGCACGTTCGGTCATAACGGTATCGTACTAACCTTTAATGCTCATGCCGACATAACTACCAACACGATCAATTCCTTGGCCTATCCCGCCGAGGCCGGCATCTGGATCCAAGATTTCCGTGATGTTGGTGGAGCAAGTTCGCTTACCATAGCCGAGAATTCGATTACCGTCGGTCAAGACAACTTTGGCGGCATCTGGGTGAACTTGGCTTACTTCTCAACGATCGACATCAATCACAATTCGATCAACGCGGCAGCTGGAGTCTCCGGTGCTAGCGACTTCACGTTTGGCATCTATGTAACGTCACTGCGCGCCGGCACGACCGCCGGATTGGATAACAACCTGATCGGCGCAACGGGTGGGGAATTCGCTCGTGGTTTGGCCTTTTGGACCTTGCGCAGCGGATCAACGACCACGACCGTGACCAATGGCTCGATCGGTAATGCGCGCGCCGGTATCTCGGTTCACGACAACGATCCGTCATTCGGATTGGCCGGTGATAACTCTGCCATCAATGTCAGCGGCGTGAATATTTCGGGTGCGGGCGTCGGTGCTCTCGTCGACGCGGCCGGTTCAATGGGTGACACCGTTGCGATGCAGATCACCGGTAACACTTCGATCAACAACGCACAGAAGGGCGTCAATGTGGTCGGCCTGCACGCATCGGTAAATTTGCATGATAACGACGACGCGCTCCATAACAACGTGGTTGGACTAGAGGTCAATGGTGGTGCCGCCACGGTTACCGGAAATAACTTTTACACAAATAGCACCGGCCTACGATTTCTCAACGGTGGCACCGCTACCGTGCATTTCAATCGCATTGTTTCAACCACGACCGCGATCGATAATCCCTTCAACTTGACCTCTAACCTAGAGAACAACTGGTGGGGTTGCAATGAAGGCCCGGGCAGCGGACTTTGCGGTGGATTCACCGGTACCGGCGCCGACACCAACCCGCGCATCATTCTGGGGACGATCGCAACGCCCGATTCGATGACGCCAAACGGTACTGCCACGATCACGGCCGATATGACCAAGAATTCGGACGGCGCCACCGTGATGGCTAATTTACCGAGCATGCATGTCGCATTGACGGCGACCCAAGGGACGATCGATCCGGCTGACAGCATGACTAGTGGGGGCCAGGCGACGGCAATGTTTACTTCGACTGGCTCTCAATCCGGGTCGGCGTGTGCCGAAGTTGACGGTCAGACCGCTTGCAGTCCGATCGTAATCGATATGATCGCGCCAACGGTAACCTACGCACCGTTGCCCGCGACCAACTCGACGGTCAATCCAACGTTGAATGTCAGTATTACCGATAACCATGCGGTTACCGGAGCGATGATCTTCTTTAACGTTGACGGAGGTTCTTTCGATTCGAACCCCTGCAACCAAGTAAGCGGAACGGCGCAGAACGGAACTTGGGATTGTGTGATCTCCGGAACCTTGTCGTCACCGTCGGTGATCACCTACTACGTGACCGCACTAGACGAAGCGGCAAACCCGGTCGCCAATCCTGATGCGGGATGGTCGATGCCAAACCTGTTCAGCATTGGGCCGGGCATCCTGCGCGCCGGGAATTTCGCCAATGTCAGTTTAGCCGACGGTGTCGCGTTGGGCGGTAACGTAATGGTCAACGGTGAACTTTCGCTGAACGGCAAAGTCGTCACCGCGAACAACCGCTTGATCCTAGCCTGTGACGCCAGCACTATCGGAGCGGGGCCAGCCAGCTACGTGTTCGGTAATGTCCAAAAGAATTACTGTGCGCCGGCGATGTTCAGCTATCCGGTGGGAACCGCCAACGGTTATTCACCCGTCGAAGCCAACATAACCGCGGTGGGCGCGGCCGGGGATTCTTTGACGGTAAACGCCGTCGAAGGATATTACGGCGCCAACGGCGAGACGCCGGCGCTGGTGACGACTTCGCTGCAGCGCTACTGGGATCTAAACAAGACCGGGGCGATCACGGCGGATATTAAATTCCACTACTTAGCCGCGGATGTAATTGGCGGCGGCGGGGATTATCAGGTCGTACGGATCTCCGCCGGGAACGCCGCTTCGTTCCTGAACGCAGCCGATTGTGGTTCGAATCCGGCGGCCTCTCCCTGCGTTGATGTCGCCCAGCGAACCATGTTCATGGCTGGTATCAGTAACTTTTCACGCTGGACCGCCGGGCCACCGGCGATTCCAACGTCGACCAAGGCAACCATCGCCGGCCGGATCTTAACGGCCGACGGACAACCCATCGCAAACGCGCGGATCGAGATCACGAACCTGGCGGGTGGAACGGTCACGGTAGTCACCGGCAATCTCGGAATGTTCCTGGCCGAGGGGCTGGACGTAGGCGCAAGTTATGTAATTACGGTGAGCGCGTCGCGGTATCTTTTCAGCGAGCCGAGCCGGGTCATCAATTTGAACGGCGATACCCTGAACGAGGATTTCATCGCCGCGCCGCAAGTTGGGTTTGTAACTCCCGACCCTCAATCGCGCAGTCCGGAGAGCTCCGCGACTATTTCGAATGTGCACACCGCTATACCGAACTTTAACCTACTCGCCCGCATCATCGAACCATCGGCCCTTATCCGATTGTTCGTGGCCCAAAAGGAGGCCAATTGAAATGACTACACTTACACCATTCAACGCAATCTACGTTTTTAGCGATAGCACCATAACCAGAAGCGCGACCACAAATGCCCAGGCATTACGGTTGGTACTATTGACGGCTGCAGTCGTTCTTTTGATCCAATTGGTCGCGCTCTCGGCCTACGGGCAGGGTCGATCGATGCCTAAAATTGCGCGCACCGCGGACGCCGCACCCGTGGGCCTTTCCGCCGGGCAAGGTTCCGTGGCGCCCAATGCCGATGTTGTCGTACCGCTGATGATCACCGACACGACCGGGAAGAACATCATTGCCTATCAGTTTAATCTGGTTTATGACCCGTCGGTTCTCGTGGTAACGGCGGATCCGGCAACCACAGCAGGAACGATCAGCAGCGAAATGGCCTTTGCCGTGAATCCATTTACCCCGGGCATTCTGCGGGTTGCGGTTTACGGGGCGTATCCACTAAGTGGGCAAGGTGT
>JBDSEC010000329.1:0-5988 GCA_039920205.1 Pyrinomonadaceae bacterium | reverse complement strand
GCCTGCAAAGCCCGCGCCACCTGTCCGATAACCTCGGCCCCCTCTTTGACCGCGTTCTTGATCAACGGCACACCAGAAACGTCTCCGATCAGATAGCAGCCGGCGGCGTCGGTCTCGTAACTCGAACCGTCGCGTACCGGCGCGGGCCGCGGCTTGATCTTTTTGGTCGTGTGCACGACCAAGCAGGCTTTGGGATTGACCGGACACTCGACCTGGCACGAGGTGTCTTCCATGCATTGTTCGGCCGCTACGACGGCGGCGACCCCATCAACCATCGCGAGAACATCGTGCGGGCAGGCTTCGATGCACGCATGGCAACCGATGCACCGTTGACTGAATATTACTGGGTGCGGATACTCTGGCCCGTGATAGGACGCCATCCCCAATTCCTTCAATTCGTCCGGGGTCAATTCGCGGCCCGTGGCAGCCGCGGGTTTATTGCTTGCCGCCTCGGCCAAACCCGTTTTTGTAACCATCGCATCGCGTATCCACCAACCGACCAGACCGACCGCCAAAAAAAAGGGCGCGCCCAACCAAACCCACCAGGGCAAACCGCCCAAATAGCCTTCGGCCCAGCCCAATTGGCGCGCGATCCCGTGCACCGCGAACGCCAGCAGCAGGATCCCGATCGAAACGATGAATTGCGATTTCCTCATTTCACCCCGTCGGCTGCGATTTGGCGCCGGATCGCGTCAGTTCGCGCCGCCAACGCACTATTGGTCAACCAAGCGCCCCAACGCGCAGCATCCAACGGATGTTGCACATGACACGAGGTGCAGTTGATCGCGGGCGTCGAATCGCCGGCAAATTTAGCTTGCTGCTCAAATTGCTGATGACAACTCGCACAAGTGGTGGCCGGCGTTACCCGATCGACCGGCGCGAACGATCTGTGGCAAGTCGAACAGGAAACTTGCCCGGCCGGATTACCCGCCAAACCGGCCGTGATCTTGATCCGGTAAACATGCAAGGCGTGGAACTGTTTGCTGCGCCAGTCCTTCAGATCATCCTGCACCTTCTTTTGCGCCATCACTTCGGGCAGGACCGATAACTCGGCTTCGCTCAATCCCGGCCAAGTCCAAGTTCCGTTGCGCACCGGATACCCGACCGTTCCACCATGCGGCGTGGAAACCCGGCGCCCCTGATAGACCGTCTGGTTGCTGTCGGTGTGACATTTTGCGCAGGACGCAAAGCCGGCCGCTATAGGTTGGTAATCGTCCCCCTTGTGCTCGCTATGACACGCCGTGCAGGTGATGCCGGCGGCCCGGTGCTCGGCAGTAATGTCGGCATGAAAGGCTTTGGCCTGATGACATTCGGTGCACGCGGTCTCCATCTTCGCGACCGGCCGGTGACAGCTAGTACAAGACGATCCGTTCACCCGATCGGCGATGGCTTTCCCTTCGATGCGAGTAAGCGAAGTTCGCGTGTGTGGTGATGAGATCGCGGCGGGTGCGAACGAGGGTGCGTAGACAAACCCCGCGACCACGGCTAGTACCGCCACCGCCAAAAATGACCAAAGAAATATCGCCGGTGGCCAATCACGGATCAGATCGCGCGTCGGACGCCAGTTGATGCGCGCCTTTCCCGGCAATGGCCGTTCGCGTGGATGCAGCGGCGTGAGGCGTTCGGCCCGATTGCGCGTTCGCTTTTGCCAAAACACCTTGAGCACGTCATTGACGCCCACGGCGGTCAACCGGCCCGTCCCCTTTCCCATTAGCGCCAACGATCCCGTCGGCAGGCGGCGACTGCGTCCTTTGGCGATCATGCTGTCAGCGAGTCCACCACTCGTCGTGACGCCGGTGGTCGCCTGTTGCGTAATGTTCAGTACTAGTTGCTTGTCGGCCTGCTGGACCTCGATCAGGTACGGGCCCAGTTGTACCAGGTCACCCGGCGCCAAAATATCGGCATTTTCCGAAGCCAGTAAACGTCCGTTGATGATCACGGGGTTCTGACGGCTAAGGTTGATCAGGAAAAATTCGTTACCGATGCGATTGATGCCGGCATGGATGCGTGAAACGGTCGGATGATTCAGAACTATCTGAGAACTAGGCAACCGGCCCAACAAAATGCCTGGTTGGACCAACACCACGGGCGCGGCCAATTGGTCCGCGCGCGCAATGATGAAGGTGCCGTCGTTTGGTTGCATCAGTAAAGCAGCTGCCAGCGGGAAAGATGTTAGATGTTAGCTAAAGCAAAATTCTTGGTTTTCACTAACATCTAGCATCTGCCATCTAACATCTAGATTCTCGCATCGAGCATCTCGACTCCCGCGTATATAGTTACTTGCCACTAAAATAGATCGCCAACAATATATGTACCGCCATCAATGCCAACATCAGCGACGTAAAGATCACATGCGGCGCGATCCACAATTTTAGTAGCCGATGCAGATAGATCAGGGCGTCCACCCGGCGCAACGTGGCCATGGTTTCGACCGCCTCAAGCAACACCTGCCCTTCCGATCCGGGCCGGCCCGCTTGGTCCAGCGCCTCGGATTCGCGCGTAAAACTCGCGCGGGCTTGGGCCAACATCGTCTTCAATTCCTCGCGCCGCAGATATTGCCGCATCAAGTAGCCGAAAGACAAAAAGCGCCGCTTCATCCGATCCTTAAGTTGCTCGCGGCCTTTTGATTCGGTGATCCCGGACATCAATGCAGCCAAAGACTCGCGCAACTCGGCCCGGCGTGCCATCAGGTCTTCCAGTAACAGCGGTTCGCCTTCGATCGCGGTCAGCAGTCGCGGCACCGCGACGTAGCACGCAGCGCCAAAGATGCCGGTCGCAATGACCAGATCGAACGAAAGTGCCAACAACGAGGTCAACAACCCGCCGGAACTCGTTCCTCCGTGGACCAGTAGGACCAGACCGGCCATAACGCCTAAATACGCATGGGACAACAACCAGTAGCGCAGCGGTCCCGCACGCCGCCGATAAACCTGCTTACGCAACGGATAGACCATCACCCAAGCGATCCCGCCCAAACCAACCAGTCCGGTTAACCAGCGCATCGTTAACCAGCCAAAAGCCAAGGCGCCATCAGCAGAAAGGCGTCTGGTCGCCCACCAGGCGGCTATGCCGGCGACCAAACAAAAGAGTATTCCGGCCACATGCAGCAACTTGGCAATCGGATCGCCACGATGAATATTACGTCCAATGGCGCGGGTTTGGTCTTTATGGATCAAACCGATCGAACCGGTGATCTCATTGAAATACTCGCGCGGATTTACCCGCAGCAGGGCGCCGGTCGGACAATTCTCTTCACAAGAATAAGCCTGATGCTTAGTTCCCGGAGGATTCAATTTGGTGTTATTGCAGAGATTGCACTTGACCGCCAATAGATCATCCAGATCGGACACCGGTTCCGGCAAAGCCGGTTGCGCCAGTGAAAAAGCCGTCCGCGCCATTCCGGCGATCGATATGGCAGAGGTCCCCTGGCTGCCGCGTTCGACCATCGAGATCGCGTCATAGGGACACTGAGTCGCGCAATCACCACATCCGATGCAGGTACCGGCGTTGATCTCGATCTCGCCGCCCGAAAAACGGGCGATCGCGCCCGTGGGACATCCGGTCAGACATTCCGCGTCCTGACAATGAAGACAAACCGCCGGCGCTAACAGATTCTGCAGCGCCGGGCGCCCGGGAACCAAGGGCCGCTTGATCTGGATCCCGCGGCGGATCAAACGCGATTGGCCATGAACTTTGTGGCAGGCCAGTGAACAGTTCCCGCAACGGACACACAGGTCCATATCCATCACCAACAGGTTGACGCCATCGACGATGCCGGTTTCGATCTCTTTGGCCGCCGCCGCCACGGTTCGACGGTCAACCGGTTCGACCGGTCGCGGCTGATCGTCAGCCAGCGAGATCCCACTCAATGCTTCGGTAATGGCCTGCCTTAGGTCAGCATCATTACGTAACCGGGACATTGCAACTTCAATGACCTCGGTCCGCGTCATTACCGTGGCGGTGTATTGCCAGTGTGCGGATCGTTCCATTCCTTCGAATCCCAGACAGTTGCCGGAACCGAGGAAGTCAACATTCAGGCTGGTATCTAAACCCATCATCGAGGCGGCCAAGAATGGGTTAAATTCCGCGCCGGTGATGCGGCGAATCCAACCTTGCTTGACGAAAACAAATCGATTGATCGGATCGCCCTGTTGGAATAGAACGTGGTTCTTTTCATAAACCACATAGCGCGTCGCATCGGCGAATCGTTTCAGTAGATCTTCGTCAAATAATGTGGGAGCGTATTTCTGGATCTCGCGTAGGGCGAGGCTCATTCCGTAGTTGCGATAGGTCTTGTCCAAAGCCGAACCGAACTTTGGCAGTTTGCGCAGCAAGCGAAGGGCGGGCCGGTCAAGCAACAGCACGGTCGCGGTCGAATTGTTCGCCACCCGAACGGTCGCGAGCCGGCGGGATCCGGAAAGGACGGCCATTTCGCCAAAGGTCTGTCCCGGTTCGATCACCCCAACTTCGTGGACCCCGTCGTGATCGGAAATGGTCACCTGCAGATCGCCGTCGATCAGGAGGCAGAAGGTGTTGGCCGACCATGATCCCTGTTCGATGATCGTTTCGCCGGCGTCGTAAACCAGCAGGTGCGCATAGGGTCCGACCTGCTTGCCGGCATAGTTGCGCCCGAACACGATCACGTCCAGGTCAAGTTCGTGCTGGAATTGGCCGCCGATCTGCGCGATCAACTCGGAAATGCTATCTACGCGCCGAATGGCGGCGATGATATCGTCGCGGTTAGTTATCTCGCGGGCCATAGTTGACAGTTAACCGGGTTAAATAAACTCGGTAAAGGTATCACAGCTATTGCAGTGGGACGGGCACGCGGCAAACTAATTCTTTAACGAGACCAGGAGCAGATCGCACCGGTAAGATCATTTAAGATACAGCCAGAGCCCGACCGCTCCCGCTACCAACAGCAGGAAAAATCCGATCAAGCCGCCGACGACGAGATAGACCCACACGCTGGTTTCTTTTGCTTCCGCGGCTTTGGTGGAAACTGAGGGACGCGGGGGTTTGGCCGCCGGATCTTCTGCCTTTCCCGCCGGGGTTACCTTTACCGCCGGAACCGGAAGCGCCGGCAAGGCCGCGATCTTTACCGGCGGTGGTGCGACCGGCGGATCTAGTTTGAGTACGGGCCTTGGCTGACCAGCCAGCGTTCCGGCAAAGGTGTCTATCTCGCGATCAATGCGCCGCTTCGCTTCCGGCTCGAGCGGTTGATTACACTGGGGACACCATGCCTTTTCGGGCGGCGCATCTGCTCCACAAACTCTACAAATTGCCATTAAAATTATCGCACACGATCGGCATCACCACGGGGCATATCGCGAATTCGATCCGCTGGTGGATCAGAAACGGCATTTCTGGAATTGATCCCAACCATCTATCCGATCGGCTTATGGCACTTGGCGCAATCCTGGGTACCGAATACTTTGGTTTTCAGTTCCGGCCGCGCCGCCAAGACCGCGTCATGACAAATGTTGCAATTGTTGTGATAAGCGATCTCGTTCGAAAGTTTCGTCGGAACGGTCTTGCCCGCGTAGGTGACGACCGGCAACTCCGCACTATCATCGCCGACTTGTAGATGGCAACTACGGCACGTCTTGACGCCCGCAGCATCAGCGGCTTTGAGCGAATCAACAGTGAGCACGACCTTGCGTTCCGCGGTCTTCAGCGGCGCCTTCAACTTGTCGGCTGGTTGATCCGTGTGGTGGCATTCGACGCAACCAAGTACCGTTTTCCCATCGACGCTGTAATTTTTCGTAGCGTGGTTCTCGTGGCTAAACGCTACCTCGCCGTATTTGTCGGACTGGCTGTCTTTGTCCAACACCACGTCTTTCGGCTGAACTTTCTTTGGGTCGTCGAACGCCGCGGGCGTCCAGGTCTTTGCTAGACCAACCCGCCAAGAGGTTCCTACCAATACCAACCCGGCCAAAAGGAAAGCCACCGCGATCACGCTAGAAATGGTTCTTTTCATGTTTGAAT
>JBDSEC010000328.1:0-6827 GCA_039920205.1 Pyrinomonadaceae bacterium | reverse complement strand
GACACCACGCGCAGGGTGGGAACCTTGGGCGCACCATCCCAATATTTTTCATTTGCCTTCAAGTCCAAGGTCTGCTGCCCGGCATTGTAGGCGACAAACGCAAACGGGCCGGTGCCGACCGGGTGATCCTTCTGCGTCGCGGCGCTACCATTCGGGATCATGCCGATGGGGACTAGGTTGACCAACAATTGCAGCCAAGGTTTGCGCAAACGAATGATCAACGTACGCGGGTCCGGCGCCTCTACCGCGGAAATGTAGGATCGGCGATCGGCGCCCTTGCCCTCAAAAAAACTCGTCGCTTTTGCAATGTTCGAGGCGAGCAGCGTGTCCAGGGTGTATTTCGCGTCGGCCGCGGTGAACGGACGTCCGTCATGGAACTGTACGCCATCACGCAAGGTAAACGTCACCGAAAGTCCGTCGGGCGCCGTCACGATGTTGCTAGCCAGTTCGCCGACATATTCGAATCGTTCGTTCTTGCGTATCAGGGAATTGAACATCAATTGGCGCATCCGCTCGCTGCCCAGATCCACGTTCGCGCCGCCCATGGGATCTAGGGTCACGATGCTTTCTGAGGTGGCCATCACAAAGGCACTCCGGGGGCGCTTACAACTGGACGCGGAACCGAGCAGGACTACGGCAACTACGACAACGGCTGAATAACAGATGGTTTTCATAAGATCTACTTTCAAGAATGCCGCCGGATCACCGGTAGCCATATGGGCTTGAATTCGCGGGAAGCGTACAGCCGGTTTATTAACTTATCGACCAGAGCCTCGCGCGGCTGATCGCGGATCGTCAACCGCGACGCGCGGCCGGCCTCGGTAATTGTCAGCTCGTTTGTGCCGATCGATACCAGACCCAATTGCTGCAAGTCCTGGATCAGTTCGGTAAAAGTGCCGAAATCATCAACGATCTCGGGCGCGCTAAATGGATGTCCCAGATCGGGGGCGCGTACCAATTGGTCGATAACTTGCGGAATAGTGGCAAAGGTCGCGCGTTCGATCAATGCCAAAGCCAATTGGTCGGGCGGCGGAAAGAAGTATTGCAAATGGCCAGTTTCGCTGAGAACCCTTTGGGCCCGGGTCTGATCACCAGCGCGAAGGTCATCGATCTGAGTATCCGAAAGATCTCCCGTTCGAATAACACAAAGTCCACGACCTGCGTCGGTCTTCCCCGCGGTCAAAGTATGAGATCCGCGATCCACCTGGTTGGTACTGTCGCCGGGCGAAACCGCCGGTTCCAACCGGATCAACAGGATCTGAATGGCGCGAAATGTTGCCTGCAGATCAGCCAATGCTAAGGCGGCCTGGTTCGGGTCAGCTTCGCCACTGACCAACACCATTCGACGCCGGGACGGATCGATACCGGCGGCGACCACGGTGTGGCGCAAGCCGGAACCACCCAGGATCGAATTAAACCCGACCGGCTCGGCTTCGACGGCCCGCAGCAGACCGTGCCAAAACAGCTCGTCAATGACGGAAGGGTCACTCATTATATCGGCAGCAGTTCGGACGCCACTTCTCGGAAAGCCTTCCGGCGAGATCTAGTTCGGGTAACTTGGAATGAATAGCACAACGCGGTTAGCCCCGCCAAATGAGATACGGGGACTATAGAGATCCGGACCAATTTCCAAAGTGAGCAGTGAGCAGTAAGCGGTGAGCAGCCTGAGCGTAAAGCGCCCCAAGCTCCCGTCCTTGGGCAAGGAGGGGTGGGCGTGCCAGCGCCGGGGTGGTTGTTCAAGAAAAGTCCCCGCCGCCGGCGTTCCACTTCAGCGACCCCCATTAATCGCAAACTTTAGGCCTTCAAGAATAAAAGTAAGCGTAAGAATTTTCACCACAGGGCGCACAGTGCCGCAATGAGAAGCAAATTCAAACCAGATGTACCTTTTTCTCGGTGTGCTGTGTGCGATCGATGGTGCAATCTGTTTTGATTTGCATTCAAGTGTGGCGTAGGAACCCCCACCCTCTGCCGCCAGAAAAACGGCCTATTTACCTTTCCTCGCGTCGTTAATTTTCAAAAAAGAGGGTCCGAGCCCCAGCGCGGCGACCGACGCGGAGAGGATCATTGCTACGCCGCTGACCTTACTACTCCCGTTGAAATAATCACTACGCCACCGACCGAATTAACGAACACGATCCCTTAAAGAGAGTTAATACCTTCGATACCCTTGCCACTTCAGCACCAACAGGAGTAATTGTAAAAGTCACGGCTTTCAAGTGTGAAGGAGTCAACTATGAAATACTTGTTATTGTGTGGAATCGCGGCCTCACTATTTATGGGCACAATTACGGATGCGGGAGGGGGACAGGTCTCCGACCCACCCGCATCAGGTTCCTCTGGAAAGGAGAGCTGCAACTTTTCTAAATATAAGAGGCTGGGGGAGCCTCACCGTTTGTATAGCGCGGCGGTCAAAAAAGTTGACCCGGATTATCCGCAATTGGGTAAAAGTGCTAGAGCTAGCGGAAAAGTCGTTGTTCGGATCTTAGTTAACAAACGAGGTGATGTTGCCGCGGCTTGCGTTGTTGAAGGTCACCCGCTCCTACGTGCGGCCGCGTTGAAAGCAGCAAAACAATGGAAATTCAAAAAGAATTTCGGATTTAATGATTACAAACCGGTGGAACGCTTTGCGGAAACGGAAATAATTTCTAACTTTAGCCTGCCAGAACAAAGAAATGACAAAACGGCGAACTTTAACTGGCTAGCGAATTCGGAAGGCGGCACGATCGAGATTTTGGCGAAGTCTTCGAAAGCTAATCAGCGCTAAGTAATTAACGAGCTTAGAAAACTGTATGGACGATGATCTTCACGACCATGATGGCGCGTACACTATCGTAAACTGCGACCACTACGATGTGGCAATATTAACCGGTTGCGGCGGCCTTCCGTCGCTAGATTTGTTTGACGACAATGTTGACGTCGAAGTTAGGTTTAAAGACGGAAGATTTTATGCGGCAACATTCTTCACTGTTGAGAATCTTAAGTCGCTTTTTGCAAAATTTAGACACACTGGAGAATTTAATTCCGGGTTGTATTTTTCGTGCCCGGATATGGTTATGGTTGAGACATTCAGCGCTCAGAATATACTGGAGACCGTGGCTAGCCTGGTTAAGGCGGACAGGCTGGGAATTGTATTCAAACTACACATTCAAGACGAAGATTAAGATGTTTCGCCAGCTCCGACAGGAGCGAAATGTTCGACGGCTCACATTTCGCTCCTGTCGGAGCTTGGAGTTTTCAAGCGTCCGCGATTCTATAAACATTTCGCTCCCGATGGAGCTTAGATCGTGGTTACCCGACCTCGCTCTTAGTCCCGCCAGGGACTGGACCTTGGTAAGAATACCGCTGAACTGCGGAACGCGCTTCCGGTTAAGCTAACCGCCGCCATTCGCAGGCTTAAACTTATTTGGTCACTACGGAGTACAATTTGACGTTCGGGCCAACGGCAAGAAAAACCACGACCTCACGAAAGAACTCGCGTAAAACTGGGAGCGCGGGCGTCCTCGCCGGCGAAGCCCGAAGGGCTAACGCAACGTTCACGGGCATTCAACGTGTTAAGTACACGCGGCGTGAGAAACGTTCGCGCGTGCCTATCGCGGATCGATAACAATATTTCATGAGCTAAAGATTCTTTCCCTGGCCTAGGATGCAGATCAATGAACGGTCAGCGGCAAACGAAGGATCACGACATCCTTCAACTTAGACGGCTCGGCGAATTTACCGTCATCACCGATCAAATTCCACTGACCGTTGGCAATGTAAAACAAATCTTTGCCGACTACCGTTCCCAACGTAATGTCGTCGTGCGCGGGTTGATTGGCCTCTAGCACGCCAAACTTCGCGATCTGATCGCCGTCGATCGTTAGGCGAACAATGCGCTGCGGCGAGACGCCGTTCTGGATCGCGATCAGCGAGTTGTTCACCAAGTAGATCCCATCCAAACCCAACAGTGTGGCGTCAGGCGGCGTCGCCAAGAGCGTGACTTTCTTGGTGGCAAGATCGATCGCGAACACCCCGTTGGCATAATCAGCGACGTACATTCGCTTTTCGCCCGGAGCGAAAGCCAGGCCCTGTAGATTCACGAACTGATCGTTGGTAACAAACGTCTCCAACTCATGCGCGCCACGGCGGAGTAAATAAATTGCGGGCGCTCCGCTATCGCTTACGTAAACATCACCATTCTTAGCGATGACCAGATCGCCAAACACATGCGGCTTGATTCGGTCGGTCAGCAAGTGCCTTTTGACCGGATTCTTTCCGCGCAGGTCGTACTCCAAGAGCGCCGCTTGGTTCTTATCCTTCGTCGCATCAAAACCTTCCATTTGCGGCATGGCTGAGGTACATACCCATAGCTTTTGCCTGGAGGCATCGACCTTCATGCCCAACACGCTCCACAACCCATCGGCCGGCGTTGAAAAGTCGCTGGCGACACCCTTCGCATCGACTCGAATTATCTTTCGTTGGTGAACGCTGGAGACAAAGTACGACTTTGAATTTGGATCATAGGCTAGGCCCTCGGCGATCAATCCCTTTTCTTTCAAGGTAAACGCAGCCGTACCTGAGCCAACCGGCTTTCTGTTTTCGGCGAACTTGGCCAGGACCTGCTTGAAGTCCGGCGAATCCTTTAACGTAGTGAGATCGTCGTCCTGGTCGGCCGGATAATCCAAACCCATCGCCGCGACCTTGCCGAGCGACTGGATCGCCTCCGCCGGCTTGCCACTTAAGACATACGCTACGCTCAAGTTGTAGAGAATTCGTGGATGATTCGGTCGCAGTCGCAAGGCTGCCTGCAGATTGCTTAAGAAACCGGCGTTGTCTTTTGCGCGATAGGCCGTCATCGCTTGGCGTTCAAAATAACGGCCGTCGTGAGGTAGCTCCTGAGCCCGGATTAGATTCGTCAACGACAGGAAGCTGCCAATGATGAGAACGATTGATAGGTAACGAATGTAAATGATTGCACTAGGCATTCGGCAAACCTCCGAAAACATGTATTAGCCGCGGTTCCCGCATTCGAATAAAAGATTGACTTGTATTAGATGCAATCGCCTGCAAATTTGGCAATGCGCGGACGCTGGATTGTGACAATCCGGTACGGGAGTGTGGCAAATAGCCGCGACCGTGTGACGAGCCGCAACTAGTTTAGTGAGGCGCGGACTCTAGGCTGCGCGTAATTTAGTTGAAGCGGAGCTCCCGGCTCAACCGACTGACAGTTTAATCGCCTGTCATAGTTTCGGGGATCCGGGTGGTGAATTCACGCCAGGTCAATGGGTTACTGCCATCGTCCAGTCGTACCATGGAAATACAATCGGGCACCGGACAGACCAGATAGCACAGATTACAGCCGACGCATTCGACCTCGTCCACGACCGGCATGCGTTTACCGTTTACTTGGACCAGTGGGATGCATTGATGCGCGCCGTCTTCGCAGGCGATATGGCACAGATTGCACTGGATACACTTATTGTGGTCCACCCGCGCGACCACCTTGTAGTTCAGATCCAGATTTCCCCAATCGGTCATGCGGTTGACGCTCTTGCCGACAATGTCATTAGCCGATGCGTAACCCTTGTCGTCCAAATAATTGTTCAACCCGTCGATCATGTCTTCCACAATGCGGTAGCCGTAATGCATCACGGCGGTGCAGACCTGAACCGTTCCGGCGCCCAGCAACATGAATTCGACCGCGTCGCGCCAGGTCGAAATGCCGCCAATGCCGCTGATCGGAATATTGACCTCGGGGTCGCGCGCGAGTTCGGAAACCATGTTAAGAGCGATCGGCTTGACCGCCGGCCCGCAGTACCCGCCGTGCGCCGCCAGGCCGTTTACGTTGGGATACGGGATCAGCGTATCGATGTCCACACCAATGACCGAATTGATCGTATTGATCAATGACACCGCGTCGGCGCCGCCTTTTGTCGCGGCACGCCCCGGCGGGATGATGCTGGACACATTCGGTGTTAGTTTCACGATCACCGGAAGATTCGATACCTCTTTGACCCATTCGGTCACCAGGCAGGTGTACTCCGGAACTTGGCCCATCGCCGCACCCATGCCTCGTTCGGACATACCGTGCGGGCAGCCAAAGTTAAGTTCGAATCCGTCGGCGCCGGTGTCTTGCGATCGTTTGACGATCTCGTGCCAGGCTTCGCGTTTGGATTCAACCATGAGCGAGATGATCACCGCGTGGTTCGGGTATTTCTTTTTACACTCGTAGATCTCTTTCAGGTTAACTTCCAGCGAGCGGTCGGTGATCAGCTCGATATTGTTCAAGCCCATCATCCGGTAAGCGCCCAGATCCATGGCCGCCAGACGCGACGAGACATTGCGGATCGGATCGCCCAGAGTCTTCCACACGGCGCCGCCCCAACCGGCGTCAAAGGCCCGCTCGACCATGGAGCCCATATTCGTCGGCGGCGCCGAAGCGAGCCAAAAAGGATTAGGGGATTTGATTCCCGCAAAATTTACACTTAGATCAGCCATTAGTAGTTACCTTACGATATTTAGCCGCGGATTTACGCGGATGACGCGGATCTGAAAAGAATTGATTCATGTTTGGTCAATTCGCGCGATGACACCAGTCGAAGAAAGTCGGCCGGAACCGCGAATGGCTGTCCGTTGATTGACGAAAACGATCCTCTTCAACTCTGGTTTTTGACCAAAATTTAAAAGCAAACGTACCTCTACCTCAGTTGCGCGTAAGTAGTTCATCAGTTGTGCCCGGTGCGAATCGTCGATAGCGCGCACGGCCTTCAATTCAAAAATGACCGCGTCATTTACCAATATGTCCGCTTCGAAACTGCCAACAATGTGCCCGCGAAACTAAACCGGTA
>JBDSEC010000327.1:0-5978 GCA_039920205.1 Pyrinomonadaceae bacterium | reverse complement strand
CGAACAACGGCGGTCGAAGACCGCCTCTTAACGGTGGCGGAAAAAATGTCACCCCGAACAACGGCGGTCGAAGACCGCCTCTTAACGGTGGCGGAAAAAATGTCGCCCCGAACAACGGCGGTCAAAGACCGCCTCTTAACTGGGGCCGCTGTTAATGAATTCAATCCCCGCTCTTAACGAACTCTTCCACCTGCAAATCGTTTCCGTCCGTGCTGATGGTGATCGTTCCGGAGCGTCCGGTGGTCAAAACGCGGGCACCGCTGTCGCGCAACCGCTCAACCACTTCGTGATGAGGATGACCAAAGATAGAGGTTAGCCCGACGGAGATAACTGCGACTTTCGGATGCGCGGCAGTTAAGAACGGTTCCGAGGTTGATGTCCGGCTGCCGTGATGGGCGACCTTTAAGACATCACAAGCGATTGTTTTCGGCACCGCGGCCAGCATCTGTTCAGTCGGTGATTCGATATCGCCGGTCAAGAGAAAGCATTTCTTACCCAGACAAACCCGGGTTACGACTGATTCATTGTTAGTGGTCGCGTCCGGCCCGGACACATTCCCGCTAGGCCAAAGAAATTCCAGCGTGGCGTTACCGAATTGCAGCACTTCGTTCCGCCTTACAAAATAGTGAGGTACGCGCCGGCCAGCTAAAGTGTCAAGAAAGCGAATATAGTCCTCATCCTGCCGAAATTCGGTTCCAACCAATGCGGCGCCGACGTGGAAATTTCGCACTACGGCATTTAATCCATCAATGTGATCCGTGTCCGGATGCGTGGCGATCACCAGATCGACCGTGTCGATGCCGCGATACCAAAGATATTCCGATACCACCGATTCGCCAATATTTCGTTCGTCGCGGCGAAAGGAAGTACCCGGATCGGCATCCGACAGCGCTGTTGGTGCACCGTATTGCGCTTGGCCACCGCCATCGATCAAGATACGCCGCCCGTCAGGCATCGTTACCAGGATCGAATCACCCTGGCCTACGTCCAGATAATCCAACCGTAAACGGCCATCCGGCCGGGGCGCGCTAAATGGATGACCGATGATGACGATGGCCAATAACGCGGTCGTTAAGCCCGCGAAATGCGAAATGCGTCGATGGTCGACTAAGGTCTTTGGCTCGACCGCCGGTAGCTTGAACGGATCCCACTTGAATATGAGGTAACCAACAATTACTAGGACACCCAAGTAAGCCAAGTAGATCAATCCTTTCGGCCCGCTGTATTCCGGCAGCCGCCACGAGGCCCAGGACGAGCGAAGGAAAAGATCCCCAACATGCGTCAGCAACCAATTCGATTTGTTCGTAAGGAACACGAAAGGCGTGGCGAGGTGGGCGCTCAATAGCGAGACGATCAACGAAACAAAAGCCACCACCGTAAGTAACGCCATCAAGATGCCAACAAATAGATTTAGCAGCAGCGACACGGCCGCAAGCCGATGAAAATAGATGACCAGCAAGGGCAATAGGGCCAATTGCGCGCAGACCGAAACGAAGAGGCCTTCGAACACCCACCTCAGTGGGCGCTGGATTCGCCATCTCTCCAGGAACAGGGCAATTGGTGATTTGAACAATCGGCAATGCCAAGCGGAACGGGCTTGTTCGACCCGCCAGGCGCGCTCGCTCCAGAACAAAGCCTCGCTCAAGGTCAAAAGCCAGCGCGGCGTCACCGGCGGATTTGGGGTAGCGACGGCCGGATGCCAGGACCCGATCGCTTTCATCCGAGTCAGGACTGGAATGGCCAAACCGACGATGGCCAAGACCGCCACAAAGGTCAATTGAAATGACGGGCTAAACAATTCCGACGGCCGAACCAGCAGCAACAGTAGCGCCGACGCCCCCAACGCGTTCAGCGACGACGATCTACGGAATAGAACGAACGATGCACCGGCCGCGGTGAACATTAGCGCGGCACGCACGATGGTCGATTCCCCGCCTACCGCCGCGGCATAGCCCCACACGACCGCCACCGGGACCAGATATTGCAGCCAACGGCTCTTGGTCGATCGCCGCACGATCCACAGAACCACGATTCCTATAACCGTGAGGTGCATTCCGCTGATGATCAGAATGTGAAACGTGCCGCCGCTCCGAAACCGTTCCGAAGTATCGGCCGACAGATAGTAACGATTGCCCAGCATTGACGCCGCCAAGACACCCGCCGTTTCCGGATCGAATCGATCTACCACGACGGCCAGCAACCGTTGCCGCATTTCATAAAGCCAGGCTAGCGGCAGAAAGACGCGTCCGTCGTCCAGGCGATCGATCAGGCCGGGATGCTTGATGGTACCCGTTGCATCCTGACCACGGTGGTCCAGAAATTCGGTATATAGTGTGACCCCCGGATTGCGAAAATTATCAACGCGCTTCAACGCGACAAGTACCCGCATGCGCGCCCCGTACCGGGGTTCTAACTGACTATAGTAATCCAACGTTCCTCGGTCCCTAACTGGTGCAAATAACCAGACATCGCCGTTCACCGGGTAGGTCATCGATCGGTATCGGACTTCCTCAACTCGTAACGAAATGAAGAACCCGTCAGTCGCCGGTTCCGGCGCGCGGGTCATCTCGCCGGTGATCTCGACCGGGTCGCCGCTAGGAATCGTTCCCGAATCGTAAAGTTGCTTGACGGTTTGCCCGGCGGCGACGCGCGATTCGACTGTCGCCATTACATTACCCGCGACGATGAACGCAATTAGAATGGACGCGGTAACAACCTCGCGCCGATCAGCCGAAAACAAGCGGTATGATATGACCCCGCAAACGATGAAGATCGGGATCGAGAATTTAAGCGGAATCGAAACGGTCGCCGTGATCGCAATGCCAATACCAAACGAGGTCGCCAACAAAAGAAACGGATGAAGCGAAAGCGGCTCGGGTTTAGGCGGCGGATCAGGCATAAGTTCGGCACTAGAACGGTGGAACCAAATGAGCGCTGAAGTTTAGTCGATGTTTTCATTTGCGCGCAAGGATTATTACTGACGGTGCCCTTGCCCCCACATAAGCGCTCACTTAAGCCTTTGGGGACCAAAATTGGACACTACACGAAATAAGCTGCACCACAGAGACCACCGAGAACACAGCACAGCCCGTTCGGGCCGCAACCAACCTGTTGCGTTTTCTCTTGCTCCCCCTCTCCCTTTGGGAGACGGGGTTGGGGGGAGAGGGTCCGAAGGATGGCGACAAATCATCTTTATTGAAGTGTCCGGAGCCCGCGAAGCGGGCGACCGAGGTTTTCCGGTTCAAATCCTACTCGATGGATCCAATCAAGAATCAACGTTATCATCCCGGGGCACCTTTTCGGCAATTGAGAAACGCCACCAGACGACGGTAACGCACCAGAAGACCTCCGCCGCCCACTTCGTGGGCTCCGGACAATTCAATTAGTGACAGTTCCGTATGCGAAGCGCACCCTCACCCCCCCAACCCCCTCTCCCAAAAAAACGGGAGAAGGGGAGCCGGAAAGGAAATCTTTACCTTCGGGGCAAAATGTCCGCGGCTAGACAAAATTTTGTTGGTTTGTTTCACAGAAGAAAACCGCGGCTGATCAATGGCCGATCAGCCGCGGTTGCGGAATCACTACAATTTAACAAGCATTGCTTACTTGAACGGAGTCAGGATCAACTCGGCGAAGGATGCCCACGCCGCCGTTCCCGCGAACATTAACCTTAACGGCTGGAAGATTATGATCAGCGGCGCTCCCCACATAAAGGCCGGGTGCAGCCGACGGTTGCGGATCGTGTCAAACGCGATACAGCCCAACATGATCAGATCGGTAAACCCGAAAAAGGCCAGGGGACCGTACGTTTCGATCACGCCCAACGGAATGCGCGCGATCGCGGCCGCCAACAGATTTACGGCGGTCAACAACATCAACCGCTTGTGGATCTCGACCCGTTTGCGAAAATAGATCGCCAGAGCAACCAAAACCGCAAAGACCAAAATATCGCCCAAGGGAATGATCAAGAACGGAATGGGCGGTTGTCCCGGAGGGGCCGATCCACGTGCGGTCGCGGCCATTCCCGCCAGCGTACCGGTCGTCACGATCGCCACGGCCAGAAACGCCCCTAATATCCCCAGCTGGATATGGGTCTTGACCCGGCGGGTTTCGATCAACCAGGTCTGCGCGCCGAACAGAATGATCCAGCCCGACATCAGCAGGCCGTGCGCGTGGACCAGCGGGCTGGGCAACGCCGGCGTGCTGAAGAAGGTTTTGAAATAGTAGGTCCGGGCGTAACCGGTCAAAACGATCAGCGGGACGCCGATCGCCACTAGAGTAAAAAGAATGCGGTCGGTGGTGCGACGATGCGCACGGATCTCAGTAGCCATATTATTCCTCGCTTAATTGCGCGTATAGATCAGCTTTCGCCGGGAAAGATCCGAACGGATGCTGTGCGAATACACCAACGATTTGGATATCCAATTGTTAACGCGACAAAAAGGCGGGAAAAGGGGTCAATAAAAGTTTTGAGGAAAACTTTTTCGGCTACTAGATGGGGTCCGGGGCCCGCGTGATCCAACGCGGCACGTGGTTAACTTCTTGTCGCAAAAGGAGATTCAGCTGCGCCGTGTGGTGTTGAACATGCCGGATGCTAACTAGCAACAGTTCGCCGTACGGCATCTCAACCCAGGGAAACCGGGCGGTTTCGATCACGCGCTCTTCGGTGAGTTCCGCCAGAATTCGACGGCACTTGGCGCGACCATGGGCCAGATATTCACGCATCTGTTCTTGGGGGTAAACCTCGGCGGGCATGATACCCGACGGATCCAATTCATCTAAATTGAACGGCGGCGGTGGTTGAAAACCCTCGAGCGTGCCGGACAGATACAGGTCTAGAAAAAAGAGGGTGTGATAAACGGTGTACCAGAACTGCGGATGCCGCGAACGGTCGCTCCACAGGGCCTCCGGGCAGACTTCAATGGCCCGATCTAACATGTCGATCTCCGCACCCAACTGACTCCAGATCGTCGCGTTCCAGTTAGTGGTCATAAGTCTCCTTCTGTGGATCGGGCCACCTGCCTAAGCTCCCCGGGAGCGAAATATCTATAGTTCATCACGTTAATAGAAATTTGCTAGCTCCGCCCGGAGCGGAATGTTTACTCGTAGAACATTTCGCTTCTTAGAAACTCCGGTTTGTGCACGCCGGCTTGTGCAATCACAAAGCAGTTCATTCAACTCTCGAACCGGCTCGGCCGCTGCCCCGTGCGGTGAGGCTTGCCTCACCGGGCAACACTAGCAATGCGGCTTGCCGCGAATGTTCCACTTCCGGTTAGCGCTAAAAGCAAAATTCGCGGCAAGCCGCTGTCTCCTTTCGCCGCCGGTGAGGCAAGCCTCACCGCACGGGGCAGCAGCCGAGCTGTGTTTTGAATTTTCCCAGTCCGCGAGTCATGAATCAAATCAAACCTGGCAGAAACTCCGGCTGCAAAAACCCCGCACAAGTTTCACCCTTGTATATGCCCGCAATTTTTGGGCGGGCGGGGGAACTCCTGGCGGAGCTTATGTTTCTTTTGGGTTCTGACCAACTATAAATATTCCGCTCCTACGGAGCTGCCCTGGCGCGGCTAATCCAAGCTAATTCCCGCCGGTCAACTGCCTCACCGCCGCGTCCAGTTGCGAATCCTTTCCGGTCAGCGATTCACCGATCGGACGCGTAACGGGCACATCGACCGGACGCGGATTGAGCTCCAGGTTCTTGCCGTCGTCGGTCGTAATACCCTGACGCGGCAGGCGGAAAACTGTGCCGTCAAACAGATTCGTATTCCAGGTAAAGATGATCCAGCCGGCGGTCGGTTCCCCCACGATCTTGCCGATCTTCAATGCCCGGTACCCTTCCGACAGATCTTCGGCATCCGACAACGAATGCTGATTCGTGATCAACACCGTGGGACGCTCCAGCGCGCGTTGGCCCAGCGCGCTACGCCCCGGCACGGTCCACCGGCCACGTTCGGTCATATTTAAATAACCCCGGCGCGACAAAA
>JBDSEC010000326.1:0-5344 GCA_039920205.1 Pyrinomonadaceae bacterium | reverse complement strand
ACCCAGCCACACCAAGTATTTTTCCATTAGATCGCAGATCACCGTCCCGTGGAACTTGGGATCTTCCGCCAGATCGCGCAATACATCGACACCCGCATCGTTATCGATCGCCAGTTGGATGGGTTGGATACCGGTTTTTTCAGCAAACACCCGTGTATCAAAGCCAAGTTGCATCCGGGAACTTCCCAACAACACGACCGATCGGGTTCCCCCGCTGTACACTTTGGCGCGTTCTTGCGCCCACCAGCCCACGTCGTCATTCCGCTTGGGCACAAAGCCCCGCATCCGCCAGAAACCCTCCCATCCGCCGATCAATACCACGGCGACGACCACCGTGGTGAACCAGATGCGCAGCCAGGGCGCCGGCCCTAGCCGGTCATTAGAACTGGAAGTAGATGAAGGCACGATTGTCTCCGGGGGCGGTTGCGATGGCCCAAATTAGTATCGCAAATATGATCGCCGTCACCCACCACGGGCAGCGAGCGAAAACTTGTTCGAGCGAAGAATCGCGGACGCACCAATGCCAGATCAAGGTTCCGGCCGTGACGATCAATACCAGCGCGGCGCTAAATGCACCCACGCCGAGTCCGCCCGGCACGGCCGAGAACATTTTCTTCAAGATCCTGAATGCATCGCCTACGCTGTGCGCACGAAAGAAAACCCAGGTGATCAGCACCAGAAAATAGGTCAGCAGCGCCAGCGGGATCAGCCCCAGTTGCGCCCACCTTCCAGATAGCGGAGCTTTCGCCGCTCGCGGAAACATCGCCCGCACGCCGCGCTCAGCGATCAAATACATTCCGTGCAATCCTCCCCAGATCACGAATCGCCAAGACGCGCCGTGCCACAATCCGCCCAACAACATCGTCAGCATCAAGTTGGCATAGGTTCGCACTCGACCCTTTCGATTACCGCCCAGCGATACATAAAGGTAATCGCGTAGCCAGGTTGAAAGCGAGATATGCCACCGTCGCCAGAAATCGGAAAAACCCACGGACGCATAGGGAAAGCGGAAATTGTCGGGAAAGGCAAAACCCAGGCACATGGCCGCGCCGATGGCGCAAAGCGAATATCCGTCAAAGTCGAAAAAGATCTGCCCGGAGAACGCCAGCGTGCCCAACCAGGCCTCGGCGGTGCCGGCCCGGGCGACCGCGTTATAAACCTGATCCGCGACCGGTGCCAACATTCCGTCAGCCAGCACCACCTTTTCGAACAGCCCGATCACGATCAGCGCCCAGCCCCAACCCATCTGGCGGCGATCCGCCTGTCGAGGTTCCGCGCACTGGGGCAGAAATTTTTCCGCGCGCAGGATCGGTCCCGCGACCAAATGCGGGAAAAACGTCACCAGCATCGCGTAATCGAGAAACGACTTAGAGGGGGGAATTACTCGGCGGTAGACATCGATCGTGTACGAGAGCGTGACAAACGTATAAAAGGAAATACCGATCGGGAGCACGATGCTGGGAGCGGCGGGGTGAAAATCAAAGCCGGCGAAGCTTGCCAAGCCCACAAAGCTCTCTAGCAAAAATCCGCCGTATTTGAAAAAACCTAATAGACCGAGATTGGCCACCAAACTGACGATCAAATAGAAGCGTCGCTGGCCGATCCGGTCGGTCTTGGCGATCTGCCGCGCCATGAACCAGTCGACCACCGTGGTAAACCAGAGGATCAAAACGAACGGTGGATTCCACGCCGCGTAGAAAATGTAACTGGCGATGAGCAGATTGAATTTCTTCACCTTCCAGGAAAACGGAAGATAATGGAGCAGCAGAACGATCAGAAAGAAAACGATGAACGTCCAAGAGTTGAAGATCATTCGCCTGCGTTACCTTTTCGGGATCGGAATCGCACCGGACCGCCTTTGATTTTTTAAGACTCGTCGTGGCGGCGCTTACGCGCCAAGCTGAGCAGACCATTTTTTATGATGGCGGCGCTCCGGCGCGGGCTCAGTACGGTTGCGGGAGACAATCGCGCCGCCCGCGCCAATGATGCACGGGCGGCAGAGTTTTCTCCGGCCCGCGCATCCGCGTGAAATTTATTCAAATGGGCGTCGGCCGCCAACTCGCGGAAATGTTTGATCCCGAGTCGCAAGCTTTTCCGACACAACGTACAGTCGGGATGCAATTGGCCTTCCTGTCGCTTGAGCAACTCTAATACACCTTCGGCCAATCGCGTCATACTCGCGGAATAATTCTCCGCATGGGTACGGTATTCCGTCAGACATTCCGGAACGACGGCCGCCTTTCCGTGTCGTGCCAGATGCAGCCACAATTCGTAATCGGCCGGACCCGGCCGCGGTTCCGGCAAGCCAAAGGTCTCGACCGCCGTGCGTTTGACCAAGGCCGACGAGGCGCAATAGGGATTGACCGTTAGCAGGAGGTGAAAGACATCTCCTTCCGGCGTGGTCTGGACGGACGCGCCCGCCGCCTGTCCAGATTTATCGATGGGGCGATATCCGGTAAAGATCATCTGGGCATCCGGCATTTCGCCCAGCTTGGCTAGCTGCCGTTCCAGTTTTTGCGGCAACCAGCGATCGTCTTGATCCAAGATCGCGATCCACTCACCACTGGCAGCATGCATGGCCGCTGCCCGAGCACCGGCGCCATTAGTGCCGTCGTTCTCCTGATAGAAATATCGGACCCGGTCTCCATACGACCGGCAAACCTCGGCGGTGTGATCGGTCGAACCGTCATCTACGACGATGATCTCCAACGGCTGATGGGTTTGAGCCAGCACGCTATCGATCGCCTCGCGCAAATAATCGGCGCCGTTCCAGGCCGCAATGGCAACGGAGATAAGCATAGAAAGAAGGTAGCTGTTAGCTGTTAGCTCTTAGCTCTTAGCCAGATATGCCTTTCGTGATATTTACGCCACGAAGCGCAAATGTACGCTACAAATCGGGCTAATGGCTAACGGCCAACAGTTAACCACTAGCTTTCTGGCCCACGGCTAACAACCAACAGCTAACGGCTACTTAACTGTCGCTTCACCGCGTTGCTGTGCGTTATCGCAGTGCGAATGATCTCGCAGATCGTATTTACTTCATCGGGGCCGATCGTCGTCCCATTGGGTAAGAGCAGCGTTCGCTCGGTCAAGGCTTCGGTGGCCGGCAGTAACTCGCCGGCGCCGGGGTAGAGCGTGCGATAGGGCTCCATCCGATGACAACCGGGATAAAAGTAACGACGTGCCTTAATGTTCTCGGCCCATAGCACATTCACCAGATCGTCGCGGCTGATCCCGGTTTCGGTTTCATTCACCTCGAACACGATATATTGAAAATTGTTCCGTTCCGCCTCGTTTAAGTGAAAGCAACTGAGGCCGGGAAGGTTCGCCGCTTCGGCTTGGTAAAGTTGATAGTTTCGCCGGTTGACGGCGACAAATTCGTCCAAACTCTCCAGCGACGTTAGACCCATCGCCGCCGAGATCTCCGGCATCTTTCCATTCGTTCCCAGATAGACCACCTGGTCGTAACCGGCAAAACCGAAATTCTTCATCAACCGGATCTTGGCCGCCAGCTCGTCGTCGTTGGTCGTGATCGCGCCGCCTTCAAAGGTGTTAAAGAATTTGGTCGCGTGAAAACTAAACACCTCAGCATCGCCAAAGTTACCGATCATGCGCCCGCCGTACGAGCAGTTAAAGGCGTGCGCCGAGTCGAACAGCAGCCGCAGATCACGGCGTTCGCAAATATCGGTTAGCTGCTCGATCGCACACGGCTGGCTCCAAAGGTGAACTCCGATGATCCCCGTGGTGCGTTGCGTGATCAGGTCTTCGATCAGCGCCGGATCCAAGGTGTGCGTTCGCGGGTCGATGTCACAGAATACGGGGGTGATCTCCTGCCACTGCAGCGCATGCGCCGTGGCGATAAAGGTAAACGAAGGTACGATCACCTCGCCTTTGAGACCGAGCGCGCGAATGGCGATCTCCAACGCCACCGTGGCGTTACATATGGCCAGGCAGTGCTTAACACCCAAGAGATCGGCCACGCGCCGCTCGAACTCTTGCACCAGCGGTCCGTTGTTGGTAAGCCACCGGCTGTCTAACAGTTGCTCGATGCGCGCGAGGAGTGCCCGCCGGTCGCCGATATTCGGCCGCCCCACACAAAGTTCCTCGGCAAAGGCGGGCGGTTGGCCAAATATAGCCAGATCGTCGAGGTTTCGTTTCGTCATTAGCTTGGATCAGAGCCCCGGCAAAACCTTCTATTTGGTAAAGACCCACAGTTTGAGCCGCGAAAACTTGGTGCCCAGGTCCAACAGTTCATCCATACGCGGGCTGGCCGCGGAACGGTTGAATTCACTATCCCAATTCAGGTCTTGGTCCAGTGCCGGACGAATGCCGCGCGTCAACGCAAAGTAGGTCCCTAGCCCGGCCACTTCCGCTAAGGCAAATCCATGTGCCTGCATGTGATCGATCAACTGTTCGTCGTCAAAGAACCAGTTGTGCCATTGCACCGGGATGGGTGCCAGGCCCAACGCCGCACGAAGTTCGTTCAACGAATCAACCCCGGGCTGGCTTCCCTCCAGCATGAGGAACCTGCCGCCCGGCTTAAGTCGCGCCATCAGTTCCACTAGCACCTTACTCTGGAGTTCCCACTCCATCAGATTGATCAGGAATCGCTGCGAAACCACGAAATCAAAGTCACCATCCAATTCGTATTCGCCCAAGAAGTCTACCTGCCGCAGTTCGACATTCCCGCGTCCGCGCAAACGTTCGGTCGCCTTTTTCAAACGGGTTTCCGAAAAATCGACCGCGGTCACCCGGGTGCCCGGGATCGCGGAATAAACGATCGTGCCTTCACCTTCGCCGCATCCGGCGTCCAGAACCTTGGCGTTCGGCGTGATGCGTTGGCGAATAAGTTCGATCTCGCCGTCCAGCAGGTACTTGTCGTACATCGATTGAACGTCGTCTTTATTCCAGTGCGCCAGCACCTCGGCATTGTTATGAACCATAATTATTCCGCGATCAGAAAAAACCGGATTGCCACAGAGGTCACAGAGCTGCCCTGACGGGCAGCAACCAAACTTTGGCCGGTGATCCTGATTCCGGCTCCCCCTCTCCCTTTGGGAGATGGGGGTTGGGGGGAGAGGGTGCGCTTCGCATACGGATCAAAACAATTTAGAAGGGTCCGAAGCCCTGAAAGGGCGGCAGAGGTTTTCGCGTTCAAACCCTAGCGTCGGATCAATCCATTAATCAACGCTATCACCCCGAGACCATTTTCCCTTATTGGCGAGTAACGAACTCAACCAGGAACACCGCCAACGAATTGTGGGACCTCTGCCGCCCGCTTCGCGGGCTCTGGACCAATAAATGACACTTTTTTGTCATCCTTCGGACCCTCTCCCCCCAACCC
>JBDSEC010000325.1:0-9407 GCA_039920205.1 Pyrinomonadaceae bacterium | reverse complement strand
AAAGCAAGTTTTTGAGAGTGACGATTTCGGCGATCAATTCGATCAGGCGTTAGCGAATGTGATAGAAGTTGTCACTTCGGCCGGCGGCACGACGAATAGCCTGGTGCGCCTGGTCGTTTACGTTACGGACAAACGCGAGTACCTGGCGCAGCTCGAACGCATCGGAACTGTCTGGCGAGCGCGGATGGGGAAGCACTTTCCTACGATGGCGCTGGTCGAGGTTAAGGGCTTACTGGAAGACGCGGCCAAGGTAGAGATCGAGGGGATCGCGGTGTTGTCCGCCGAGTGACCGGTCGCTATCGCTTTATGGAAATCTAATTCGTGTTTTTCATAGATACCAAACATCCGGCTTAACCACGAATTGACACGAAAAAAATCACGAAGCCGCACTAATTCGATATTTTCTTAATAGGCCGAGGGTATGATCGATCCAAAGAGTTTTCTATATGAAGTCAGCGACGGAGTGGCCACGATCACGCTGAATCGTCCCGACCGTCTGAATGCGTTGACGTTCGAGGTCTATCGCGAATTGACCGAAACGTTCGCCGCGCTGAAGGATGAAGCGGGCGTAAACGTGGTGGTGATCCGCGGGTCCGGGCGCGCGTTCTGTAGTGGCGGAGACGTGAAGGACATCATTGGTGAACTCTTTTCGCGCGATATGGCGGGGCTTTTGGAATTCACCCGCATGACGTGTGAGTTAATACGGCAGATCCGGGTGCTGCCAAAACCGGTGATCGCGAGCTTGAACGGGACCACGGCCGGCGCCGGAGCTTGCATAGCCTTGGCTGCCGATATCCGATTAGCGAGCGATACCGCCAAGATCGCCTTCCTGTTCGTAAAGGTGGGCTTGGCCGGCGCGGATATGGGCGCCGCATATTTGTTGCCCCGCGTCGTGGGATTGGCCAAGGCGACCGAATTGCTTTTCACCGGAGATTTCATTTCTGCGACCGAAGCCGAACGTATCGGTCTGTATAACCGCGTCGTTACGGGTGAAGAGCTGGATCAAGCAACCCAAGAATTGGCTCATCGTTTAGCCCGCGGGCCGCTATTCGCACTCGCCATGACCAAAGAAATGCTAAACCGTGAGATGGACGTAAGTTTGGACACCGCATTGGAATGGGAAGCCCAAGCGCAGGCGATCTGTATGCAGCATCCGGACTATCGCGAAGCCTATGAAGCGTTCGTGGAAAAACGCGACCCGAAATTTGCGTAACCGTTCGTATCCCCTTCGGGCGGAACGGCACGGCTCGAACCGCTTGACCGGAAGGCAAGCCCGTGTTCGTAGCCCCGCCTTCAGGCGGAACGATGCGGAACGAACTACTTGAATTGAAACTTGCCTGTTCTTAGAGATTCAGGCTGAAGCCGGGGCCACAAGCGCAGGCTCGTGTTCTTAACCCCGCCAATCGGCGAACTTTTAGTTAGAATTTTGCCGCGGATCTGATTTTTTGAACTCAACCATAATCCATTCCTATGAGCGATCAATTTATCGAACAATCACCCTTTTTTACCTCCGAGCAACGTGCTTTGGCCGCGAATGTCGGACGCTTCATTCAGAC
Organism: Pyrinomonadaceae bacterium; assembly: GCA_039920205.1. Taxonomy (GTDB): domain Bacteria; phylum Acidobacteriota; class Blastocatellia; order Pyrinomonadales; family Pyrinomonadaceae; genus JBDSEC01. Next base: position 7,851 of record JBDSEC010000325.1, on the reverse strand, counting down.
CGAGGCCGAGCAGCGCGAACGCGATGCCGAAGGGTTGGATGCGCAGTTTCGCGCGCTGCTGACCATGTTGGCTGAAGCCGGTTTGCTGCGCTACGCCGTGGCGGCGCCGGGCGGAAAATTGGACGTGCGCTCGCTCTGTCTCTTGCGCGAGGCGATGGCCTACGCGTCGCCGTTGGCCGACCTGGCGTTCGTGATGCAGGGGCTAGGTACCTACGCCTTGAGCCTGGCCGCGCCCGAGCATGTACGCGATTTCTGGCTGGGCCGCGCCATCAGCGGGAATTCGATCGCAGCGTTTGCCTTGACCGAGGCCGAAGCCGGTTCCGACGTCGCGAGCATCCAAACCACCGCTATGCGTGAAGGCGATGCCTATTTGATCAACGGCCGCAAGCGATTCATTTCCAATGCCGGGCTGGCCGATTTCTACACGGTCTTTGCGCGCACCGGCACGCGGCCGGATGGGCGAGCCGAGATATCTGCTTTTGCGGTCTCGGCCAAGATGCCGGGCTTCCGCGTCGTCGAACGCACGCAACTCTTGGGTGATCACCCGATCGGCGAGATCGAGTTTGTGAACTGCCGCGTCCCGGTCGAAGACATCTTGGGCGCACCCGGCGATGGGTTTGGTCTGGCCATGAAGACGATGGATACGTTTCGCGCCAGCGTGGGCGCCGCGGCCTGTGGCATGGCGGGCCGGGCATTGGATGAAGCGATCGACCACGCCAAAACGCGCCGGCAATTCGGCCAATCGTTATCGGAGTTCCAACTGATACAGGGCAAACTTGCCGAGATGGCGACCGATTTGGATGCGGCGCGATTGCTGGTCTATCACGCGGCCTATTGCAAGGACGGTGGCGCCGCCCGCATTCCACGCGAAGCGAGCGAGGCAAAGTTGTTCGCCACCGAAGCCGCCGGGCGTATTATCGACGGGGCGTTGCAGATCCACGGCGGGGCAGGATTGGTTGCGGGACACATTGTTGAACGGCTGTATCGCGACGTGCGCGCGCTGCGCATATATGAGGGCACGTCGGAGATCCAAAAGCTGATCATCGCGGGTCAACTGTTAGCAGATTAAGGCGAGAAACCTTGGGTTGGTAGTTCCGCCTTTTAAGCGGGTTCTTCGTTTGCAGAGGGACTCCTTCGGTCGTTAAGAGGCGGTCTTGGACCGCCGGTTCGAGCTTACCCAAACACCGGCGGTCGAAGACCGCCTCTTAACGGGAACGGGGAGTTTGTTCGTTAAGAGGTGGTCTTGGACCGCCGGTTCGAGTTGAACCAGCCAGAAGAAAAGAACCCGTCGCTACCGCTTCCGGTTCTGACAAGCAAGGAAAAGCGCCCGCCTGAAGGCGGTACTACCAACCTATTTAGACATGCTTCCGAGGGCGAGAAGTGAGTTGCGCAACCGCGCATGTTTTTGCATGAGTTCGAGATACTGGGCTTCGGTTCCCGAACCCTTCGCGCGGATCATGCGTGCTGTTAACTTCTTTTCCGCGCTGGACCAATCACCAAGTTCATCGATCAAGAATAATACCGCGGCCCAATTTGCAAATGCTTTCTGGTCCAATGACGGCCAGCGATTCGGTTTTACGCCTAACCATCGCGCGACCTCAGCCTCGGTCGCAGCACGGAACTCGTCCGCTCGCCCGCCGTTGAACTTTCTCATTCGCCGCTGAACCGCCAAACCTATGTTACGCACCTGAAAACTGGACCAATCGCGGTCGCTTCCGCCGCTGTCGTAAAAGACATGACCCGCCGCGAGCTTCGCCAAGGTCGTCACCGGCGTACGGTAATTCGTTTTCGCCGCGATCTTCTTTTCTTCGGCACGTACCAACGTTAGCAATTCGGGCCGCGCGGGCTGGAATCCCAACTTGCGATAGAACCAAAACGCGCCCGAGGCCAGTCCCTCTTCGTTCTCGTGACCGATCTGATAGGGGTCCACCGAGAAACAATTGATGCCTAGCAACTGATGGAAGGTCTTCATTACCCTGGCGTAGAGGTAGGCCGATTCACCATCGCGAAACGTGTAATAAATATTGAAACCGATCTCCATCCGATCAAAGAGTGAAAGCCCTTCGACATATCCGATGGGCACGCCATTCTTGACCAGGAAACCGGAATGGTAAGCGCGCCAGGGGAGGCGACGTTCCGGCGTCGTTTCATTGACGTAAATATCGATACCGCGGCCCGCATCAACGCGAATAAAGGCGGACGGGTCGCCGTAACTAAACCCGTGTAACTCGCGATAGCGCTGGGTCGAGGTTTGGCGGATCAGTTCGAGAATGGCGGCCCCATCGTTGGACGACAGGCGCTCGACCGGCAGTGGTGGTCCGTCCAACTCGGCCGCGATCGAAACCTCTCGCCGGGCGATCATGGGGCCAGTATGAAAAAAAGTGCCGCGTTGCGGAAAACGCATTCCCGTTCGCGAAGCGGCAAAGCGCCGCGGTGTCCAGATCGGATAGAGCCGCAGTGAATTGTAGAGTTCTGCCTGCCGCGCGTAAGCGACGTTCAATTCGGCGAATCGAGCGATAAGCCAGGGCAAGGCCTGGGTCGGTGCCCCGGCGGCGGATCGCAGCCATTCCAGGTAAGGGAAGTGGGCTTCGACCAACGTTTCGTCTTCCAGCAGGGGAAGGAATCGCGGCAGCGTTTCGGCCAATCGGGCTTCGTCCACGTACCCGTCCCAATCTATCTCGACCTCACCGGAATGGTTGCGTGCCAACCAGGCGGCGACCGGATAACTAAATACCCCGGAAACTGATGTGCCGGCGATGCCGGACATATCGGCCTCGGCCAAGGGCGACAGATCGATCCCCGCCTCGTGCATCAACTGTAAGATCGACGCGACTTTCCGCAATGCTTTTTCGGCGGCACTCAGCATCGCCCGGTTCGCCGGGTGCGCGCGGATGAACAACAACGCCTCGTGATAAATGGCGAAGTCCGCCGCGTCCGTGAAGCGCTGCTTTGCGATCTGGCCCAATAGCGCCAAAATAGGCGCCGCCGAATCCGGCCCCTCAGTTCCGTCCGGCCGCTTTAGTCGGTCCAGTTCCTCGATCAATTGTTTGAGTGAAAGTGGTGACACAGGATGTAAGAAGCCGGAAAATAATTTGGGACGACCGGTTTGCTTCTATGCTAAGTTGAGACCGAAGTCAAACTTGAGAACTTGAGAATCGAGCGACGTTCCAAATGGGGTATGGTTTCAAATGCAAGTTGGTAAGAACGGAGACGGTCGTTGTCTTGCGCTAAGTGCGTGTGTTTGTAGCCCCGCCTTTAGGCGGAATCATTCCCAACCTGCTCGTTTAATTCAGCCGGACATTCACCGTACGGTTCCGCCTAAAGGCGGGGCTACGAACGCGTGCGGAACTTCGACCAACTCGCACTATTATTTGCACCCATCGGACAGTTGGATGAACCTATGGCATTTGTGGGTATCGTTGCAGTAGATCGGAATCGAGCAATCGGCATGGGTGGATCGCTGCCCTGGCACTATAGCTCGGACATGAAATTCTTCCGCGCCCAGACCTCCGGCCAGATTTGTGTTATGGGCCACAACACCTGGCGGTCATTGAAGAAGCCGCTGCCGAATCGTTTGAATGTTGTCCTGAGCCGCACCGGGATCACCGAACCGCATCCTTCGGTGCTGGTCGTTCCGGATAGCAACGCTGTATTAGCCTTGGCCCCCTACGTCCGCGACGATATTTTCATTATGGGGGGCGCGCGAACTTACGCGGCGTTTGCGAATGAGATCACGCGCTGGATCGTGACCGAAGTTCCGCTAACGGTCGAGGGAGCGGACACGTTCATGCCGGCGGACTTTCTGGACGGCTTTCAAAAGGTCGAATCCTTGAGCTTAGAAGAAGGATTGGTCGTGAAATTCTACAAGCGCGACTCGTAAGCTAAAGTTGGCACGTCAGGTTACTCTGAGTGAAAAGTAAGCTCCCATTCACGTTCTTACTATTCGTGTAAATTCGTGGTTAAAACGAGGTAGGGAAACCACGAATTTACACGAATAGTAGGAACACGAATCATCACGAAAATGCTTTGCATGACGAAGGCTAAGGCTCTAGGGGTCAACGCGCCGCGGGCGAATCCAAAATATCGTGACGCGTTATAATGCCGATGATCCGTCCGTACTCTTCCACCAAGACCGCCGGATTCGTGTGCAGGTCATGGGTTATTTCGCTCAGGCTGCTATCCACATCTACCACCGGGAAACCGGTCTCCATCAATTCGCTTACTTTTGATTCCAACAACTCGCGATTGTCCAAAAGCTTGGTCAAGATGCGGCTTTCGCGCAACGAGCCAACCGAATGGCCGTTCTCCAATACGGGTAGCTGAGACAATTCGTTGGCGTTCATCTTGGCCAATGCTTCCGCAACCGTTTCTCCCGGTGCGGCCGAGATCAAGGTCGCCGGCGAGGTCTTGTTCTTGGTTTCGCAGACCAGTCCCGCGGTAATTCGTTGCGGCTCGAGCAAGCGTTTTTCCTTCATCCATTCATCCGAATGGTGTTTGGTCAGGTAATGCTCGCCCGTATCGCACACGATAAACACGACCACCCCGGTCTCGTCCAATTCTCGCGCGACCCGCAACGCGCCGGCGAAATTCGTTCCCGTCGAGCCGCCGCAAAAGATCCCTTCAACCCGGCTTAACTGGCGGGACATCTCGAACGATTCGCGGTCGGTGATGTTGATCACCTCGTCCACATATCTCGCATTGAAGTTCCCCGGTACCGTAGCCTGACCGATCCCTTCAACCAAATACGGTGTTGTCTCCGGCACCTGACCCGTGTCTTTAAAAGTCTTATAGATCGAACCGTACGGATCACACCCGACAACCCGTACGTTCGGATTCTGTTCCTTCAAATACCGTCCGGTACCGCTAATGGTGCCGGCCGTTCCAATACCCGATATAAAATGAGTGATCAGTCCGTCCGTTTGGCGCCATAACTCTGGACCGGTGGTCCGGTAATGCGCTTCCGGGTTGGCCGGATGCGAATACTGGTCCGGGTAATAGGAATTTGGTGTTTCTGCCGAAATGCGTTGCGCCAAGGTGACGTAATGATCCGGCGCCCCCGGTTTGGCGGCCGCCGGGCAGATGATCACATCGGACCCCAGCGCCTTAAGGTAGCGGACCTTCTCGTTCGACACCTTGTCGGTCATCACGAAAATGCAGTTGTAACCCTTTACCGCCGCTGCCAGCGCCAATCCAACTCCGGTATTTCCCGAGGTAGCTTCAATAATTGTACCCCCCGGCCGCAGCAACCCGTCACGTTCGGCCGCCTCGACCATCGAGACGCCGATCCGATCCTTGACCGAATAACCCGGATTCAGGTTTTCCATCTTGGCGAAGATCTGGGCGCGAATGCCCTGCGCCAGACGGTTGATCTTGACCAACGGCGTGTTGCCGATCAGTCCCAAGATGTTTTCGGCATACTGCATGCGAGCGATACCTCCGGCCAGCGAATACGAAAAATTGAGTTAAATTGCCGCCCACCCAGGCTTCAGGCCAACGGACACGGAAAATTAAACATCATAATTATCATTCAAAGGGCGATCAGTTCAAACTTGGAAAATAAAATTAAGCAGGTCATTCCAAATCGCCGCCCAGACGTGTAGAATAAAAGAGCCACAGGTCCTCAACCTTTGAAGGCTTCAGTGAACATGGCCAAAGATACAAGATTTGGAAGCCAGCGACCGCAACCGCAAACTGAAAGCGATCTGCAAAAGATCGCGGAACAGTATAGCTCTGCCCTGGACAACGTCACCGATCTGATCCATTCCGTGACGCCGGGCGGCGCGTTTGTCTATGTAAATCGCGCCTGGCGCGACACCATGGGCTTTGACGAAGACGATATGTCCACGCTCACGCTGTTCGATGTGGTTCCGGCTGATAGCCGTGGGTTGTGGACCGAATTGTTGCGCCGGGCGGCGGTGGGCGAAAGCGTTGACCACATCGAGACCAAGCTGAAAACCAGCGACGGCCGGATCGTTCTGGTGGAAGGCAGTTGTAATTGCACTTTTGACAAGGGCCACCCGGTTTCGATCATTGGCATTTTCCGCGATATCACCGAACGTGAACGGGGTGCCGCTGCCCTGCGGGCCAGTGAAAGCCGGTTCCGCGCCTTGGCGACGCATTCGCCGGTGGGGATCTTCCAAACTGACGCACTCGGTAATAGTTTGTTCGTCAACGAACGCTGGGCCGAGATCACGGGCCTTTCTCCGGACCGCGTGTTGGGTAAGACCTGGGCCATCGCGCTGCATCCACACGACAGCGACCGGGTAGTGGGCGAGTGGAATCGATCGTTGGAAGAGGATCGCGAATTCGATATTGAATACCGGGTCTTAAAACCAATGGGCGGCGTGATATGGGTCTCTGGCCGCGCGGTGCCGTTAAAAGATGAGCGTGGCAATGTTACCGGCCATCTGGGTACGGTTACGGATATCACCGATCTGAAATCGGCCGAGGCCGAGATCCGCGAATTGTCTCTAACGGACGAAATGACCGGCCTGCGCAATCGGCGTGGCTTTATCGTACTTTCGGAGCAACAGTTGAAGTTGTCGCGAAAGCGGCAGGCCCATTCGCCAGGTGATCTAGATCTGATGTTGGTGTACGCCGATCTGGACGGACTAAAACAGATCAACGATCGCTACGGACACCAAGCCGGCGATCTGGCGATAATTCGCGCGGCCGAGATACTGCGGGACACGTTCCGAGATTCCGATATCGTCGCGCGCATGGGCGGCGACGAATTTACGGTGTTGGTCGTGGACGCAACGACGGACAACGAAGAATTGATCCATTCGCGCTTGCGCGAGAAACTGACCGCCTATAATTTGGTGAACAATACTCCCGATCCCTTGGCCCTTAGCGTGGGTATCACCCGAATCCCGGCGAACAGCTCGGATTCGATCGAGAAACTGTTGACTCAGGCGGACGAGGCCATGTACGAACAGAAACGCCGCCGCAAGGAAGAGAAGGCGGCACGGCTAACCGCCCAGCAGGCGTTACCGGCAGAGACCGTTGGTCCAGCCAGCTAGTCACCACCGTCCCTTACCCACAACCCTTGCGCTGGAACCCGCAAAGCGCGATTGAATTTGCTGGACGAATTTTCCCAGGCGATCACCATAGTGAGCTCCACGATCGCATCATCATCATAAAATTTACGCAGCCGATCGAATAACTCGTCCGAAACCTCGCGCCCGGTGATGGTCATCGCTTCCGCATATTCCAGGGCGATGCGCTCGTCGTCGGTAAAGTGTTCGTCCGTGGCCCAATCGGCCAATGCCAATATCTTTTCCACTGGAATGCCGAGCTCGCTGCTCACGGCAGCGTTGATGTCTTGTCAAAACTCACAGCCGTTTAGCGCCGCCACCCGTCGGTTAACCAAAGACTGCAGGGCGGGGGAGATCAATCCCGACCCATCCAACCCGGTCCACATCGCGCGCACGCCCCGAAAGATCGTCGGCCGCCGCGCATACAACAAGTGGTTCAACAACGGACCGCCCCATTGCTTGGCCTGAGCCGCCAGTACCTTGCTTGCATACGGGTCCAACTTATCTGCGTCCACATCGGGAATCCGTGCCATCATTATGCTCCGGTTTGGCCGCGCCCGGCCGGCGCGGTCGTGTGATAAAGCGCATAAACTTGTTCTTTGACCTCGGGTGGGAAGCAAACCCGATGGATCTGATAACCTTGGGACAATCCGCGCACGGCCCCGCTGATCTCGCTGATCTCGCGAATGTTCGGGCGCGAGTATCCATCCTCGACATAAATGCGCGTCTTTGGTTCAGCGCCCGCCGCGGTGTAGTACGAATAGTAGGGAATATCGCCGGCGTGGTCTTCGCTAAAATAATATTTCGGATCGAA
>JBDSEC010000324.1:0-3044 GCA_039920205.1 Pyrinomonadaceae bacterium | reverse complement strand
CGCGGCCGCAAAGTCCGCCAACAAAACCATTGACACCAACCCTATGGAACGACTAAAAGCTAAGCAACTACTGTGTTCCACTTTTTAGGACCACCTCAGGGGAGCTAGAAGATAACGAAGCGGTGCGAAACGTAAGGAATGATCAAAATGGTAATCGGCGATCTAATTGGTTCGGCGCGTGAACGGTTGCGTGACCGGCGCGGGCTGTTGCTGTTGTTCGGCATCTACGTAGGGTTTCTGTCATCGGTCGCGTTGTTTGTCGGCACCAGCGTCGCCACGATCAAGCAAGTATTGGTCACCTTGGCGATGGTCGCGGTGGTGCCGGCGGTCTTCTTTTTACTTCCCGCCGTATGTCTTTCGCGAAAGGGTAACGATTCGCGCGGCACGGCTTTGCGTTCCTGGTGGCAATTGGCGCTGGCGAGTCTTCCGCTCTTGATCGTGGCGCTGATCGCATTTCAATTGATCGGCCGTATCGAAGCAAGTTGGGCCGGGCCGGGCGGCAAGTCGATCATCGGATTCACCATGCTGCGCGTGGCGCTGTTCGGCATCGCAGTACCGTTGGCGCTGATCCAATTGTGGGTTTCGATCGTAGCGGACAAATTCCCGCGTTCGTTTGCGGCGGTGCGAGACGGTTTCACCCGCGCTTTCGCCGTGCGTCCGGTGCTGACCTACATCATCGGGATGTTGGTGTCTGGTGGTCTGGCCTATTTGTTGTTTATCGCGAAGATCCCGTTACAGCAGGAAGCCGCGCAAGTGGCGTCAGTAACGGTCCGCGTCGCGCTTGGACTGGTGGTCATTTTTTTTGGTGTGATCGTTACGCTGACGGCCATGAGCAAGGCGCTGCAAGTTTCCGTGCCGGTGACGCGACGTTAATGAAGACCGTAACCACCAATTCCGGGGATCCTTCCATTGACGTTAAAGGGTTGTTGGAGGGTGTTGGCCAAGTTAGTGGCTCCGTGTCGAGCGGGCGGGCCGCCCGCGGTCCCGGCAGCGAGTCCCGGGTAAAGCCAAAGTTCGTGGTGGCAGTGGCGATCGTTGGCGTGATTTTGGCGTTGATCGGTTTGGGGGTTAGGCTGCCGGTCGAATCGGCAAAGTCGAGTCAGGGTGGCGAGGATGCGGCGCTGCTGCAGGCGGCCATTGATACCCTTCACGGCCGCCAGGGAACCGTAATCATCATGGACGCGCAATCCGGTCGGGTTCGCGCGGTCGTGAATCCACAAACCGCGTTTGAATCGCAGTTCATGCCCGGCTCGACCATCAAACCGTTTACCGCCCTGACGGCGATGCGGACGGGTGCATTGCGAGCGGATTCCCGGTTGATGTGCCGGCAAAAATACGCCCACGGCAGTTTCGATATCTCGTGCGTGCATCCGAAGGATCAACCCGCCTTCAATGCGGAGCAAGCGTTGGCCTACTCGTGCAATTACTTTTTTGGCAAGTTGGGTGAACACATTGCGCCGGGGCCGTTCAACTCGACGTTATCGTCATTTGGATTCGGCACGCGTACGGGCATCGGCGGTGATAGCGAAGGCGCCGGTCAGTTGCCGCACGGGGCCTGGGAATCGCGCAACGCCATCGGCGAAGCGCCGACCGAACTGGTCACGCCGATCCAATTGATCACGGCCTATGCGGCGTTGGTCAACGGCGGCAAACTCTACTTCCCGGCTCAAGCGCCCGCCGATGGATTTACTCCGCGGCTGCGCCGGCAGATCGAGATCAATGATGAACATCGTTCGATCTTGATCCGCGGAATGCGCGGCGCCGTCGAATATGGTACGGCCGCCAGCGCGAATTTATCGGGCGGACAGAATTATATTTTTGGCAAAACCGGCACTTCGGATGGCGATGGCGGCCAGGGTACCCAAGGGTGGTTCGTCGGTTTTGACGCGCCCCGCGATGCGACGAAGTCCGAAGTCGAACCAACGGCCGTTCAGTTAGTTGTCTTGGTCTTCATCAAGGGCGCCAACGGAAAAGAATGTGCGGCCACGTCGCGAGCGATCTTTGACGAGTTCGCCCGGAAGGGGAGCCGAGGCGAAGCGGTTGCGCGTGAACCGACCGAGGGGCAACGACTCGACCCGGTCACGCGCACCTCCGCCGAAGCGACCGTCAAGGTCCATATGGTGACCGAAAAGGAAACGCGCGAACTCCCGATCGAAGAATACGTGCTGGGCGTGATCTCGGCCGAAGGCAGCATCGAACCCGAAGTCGAAGCGTTAAAAGCGTTGGCGATCGCCGCGCGTACGTATGGGTTGAAGCATCTGCACCGGCATGAAGGTGCCGGGTACGACTTCTGTTCCACCACGCATTGCCAGCGTTTCGTGCCGGTAAATTTTTCCAGCGCTTCGCCGTTGGCCGTGCGCGCGGTCAATGAAACGCGCGGACAAGTACTGCTGGACGAGCAAGGCCAGATCATAGACTCGTTTTACAGCGCATCGTGCGGCGGCGCCAGCGCCGATGTCAGGTCATTGTGGGGCACCGCCGGCAAATCGTATTTGCGCACTAGTCCCGACCCCTATTGCGTGACCGAGGCACATGCCGAATGGACCGACCATATCGCCAACGCGGAATTGGCTCGTGCTTTGGCGGTGGATCCGCGCACCAATGTGGGTCCGCGCATCAGCGATCTGCGCATTTCTAAACGCGATGCGTCCGGACGCGCGGAATTCATCACGATCATGGGCGACCGCACGCGGCAAGTGCGCGGGTGGGATTTTAAGTTGATCGTCGGCCGTACGTTGGGTTGGAATTGGCTGAAGAGCTCGCGTTTCACGCTGAATCGCAGCGGCGGCGAATTTGTCTTTCGCGGTAACGGATTTGGCCATGGATTAGGATTGTGTCAGGAAGGCGCCCACGTAATGGCCGAACGCGGCGCGAAGGTCCAGCAGATACTGGATCAGTATTATCCGGGAACGAAACTCGGGAGGAGAGGTTAGAGGTCGGAGGTTAGAAACTTGAGTGTTCGGAAACATCGCGCGAGGATCGAAACTAGACTAACCTCTAACCTCTGTCCTCTAATCACTTTTGTTATGAATTCAATTCAACCA
>JBDSEC010000323.1:0-10407 GCA_039920205.1 Pyrinomonadaceae bacterium | reverse complement strand
ACGATCAACATGGCACCGCCGTGGTGGTTTTGGCCGCGTTGATCAACGCACTGAAGATAGTTGATAAGCGAATGGACGAGATCAAATTGGTCGTGAGCGGCGTGGGGGCCGCGGGCGTAGCCTGCTCGAAGATCGTAATGGCCGCCGGAGTCAAGAATATCATTGGCTGTGACCGGGCCGGTGCGATCTATAAGGGCCGCCGCGAGCATATGAACTGGGTCAAGGATTGGTATGCGCAAAACACCAACCCGAACGAAGAGCAGGGAACCATCCATGAGGTGATCAAAGGGGCAGATGTGTTTTTCGGTTTATCGGAACCGGGCGTGATAACGGTCGAGGATGTAAAGTCGATGGCGCCGCAGGCGATCGTCTTTGCCATGGCCAACCCGACACCCGAGATCATGCCCGACGACATCGTTGATCTCGTTGCCGTCGTCGCTACGGGCCGATCTGATTATCCCAATCAGATCAACAATGTTCTTTGTTTTCCGGGAATCTTTAAGGGAGCGCTGAATTGCCGCGCGTCACAGATCAACGAAGAGATGAAACTCGCGGCTGCCCATGCCATCGCGGGCACAATCACTGCCGAAGAATTGCACGCCGAATATATCGTACCGTCGGTATTCGATAAACGGGTCGCGGAATCGGTTTCGCGGGATGTCGAAGAGGCGGCCTATCGAACTGGAGTCGCCCGGCGTGAGAAAGGCTATGTTGAGGACGGAATGTGACCGGGAATTAAGAATGGCCCGTCGTGGATCAACGGGCCATTGTCGAGGGGTGATAGTTCTGATCTAGCTGATTTAGTCGCCCAGCATAATGCCGGTCAACGAGGTCATAATTTCGGTGAAAATGGTTTCCGAGACGGTAAGTTTGGTGGGGGTCTTTCCGCTCGAGATGTCTCCGGATTTGCAGACTCCGCTCGAGATGTCGCCGCAGCGTCCGCTCGAAATATCGCCGGTGCGCCCGCTGGAGATGTCGCCGGCCATCGCGCCGACCGAAAGCATCATGCAAATAACCAAGGAAGCGAATACTTTAGTGAATATATTTTTCATGGGTCCCCTCATGTGAATCGAATCGTTTGACTCTTGTTATTTCCGGCGACCTAACCAAATCCGGCCAAAGGATCTGTTTCTGCCGCATCTTCGCGCCTAATGCCCTTACTTTTGGCGCCATCCAACCGCTTGGGTTGCTATACCTATTACAAGGCGCGTGCCATCGACCTTTCCTTCCCAACTGGGTCAGCTAAGTCTATTTCTATCAATAGTTACAGGCAGAATCAGTTTGTTCGACCCTCAAATACTTTGACCGTCCAGTAATGGATACAAAGTATCCAAATGTGTACAGGTTGAACCAGTTAATCGCATTTCCTTGGCATTTTTCGCGGAATCGCTTAACAAATCTAAATTATGTCGTAATGTGGATACTAAGTATCCGATGTGTACTAGGTATCCACCCTCTAGGGTCCGTTTGTCCTCATGGATCGCTCGGACGATCGAACTTGGCATGTTTCTTGCGAATACCAACCACGGAGGGCAAATTTGCTGTCAATTCGGTCAATCTGGCTGATTTTGCGGTAAACGCGCCGTCAATCTTGACCGCTTTCGGTCAAATTGCGAAAAGTCCGGTGAATCAAGTGGCAGATCCTATGGTCCCCAAAATTATCGGAAATGCCGTGAGAAATACTTTTCGCATCGTGTCTTGTGCCAGAGTCCACGGCCAATGGACTCTGGCTCAAACAAGAACGCAGTTGAACCACCGCCGCCCTAGCATAACGAACCCGAATTCAGCTACAGAATTGCCGGTCATTTCGCTCTAATGAAGAGTTTCGCCGATCAAATTGCAACCCGTCACGCCGCTGGCGCGGAATTGTCTGCGTTCACGGTATACGAAGCCTGCGCGCTAGCCCGTCGACGCGAGGAGGTCAGCGATTACGAAGGCGCCAGCCAGTACCTGCTCGCGTGGTGGAACCCTGCCGAATCACCGCAATTGGGCGGTTTGGATCAGCGTTCCGCGGCGGAATTGCTATTGCGCGCGGGAACTTTGCAGGGTTGGTTGGGTAGCGTTCGAAAGACCGCCTCGTGGCAGCGTATCGCCGAGAGCTTGCTTACTCAAAGTATGGCGCTCTTCCAAGTTCTGGGCGAACATGAAAAAGCCGCCGAAGCAAAGATCGAACTTGGTTACTGCTATTACCGCGAAGGGGTCTTCCCCTTGGCCAAAGACACTTACCTAGACGCCCTCAAAACGCTCGAGGATACCGACGACGAGGAACTTCAGATCACCGCGATGATCCGCCTGGCCATCGTCGAACGTCACGCGGGCCGATTGAAGGATGCGTTACAAGTTTTGCAGCACGTGGCCGGGATCTTGACCGCCCAGCATAATCATTTTCTTTGTGGCCGATTCTACGCCGAGTACGCGACTACGCTAAAAAATCTTGGAACCGCGGAAAAAAACGATTCGATGCTGCAGCACGCGTTGAAAGCCTTCGATTCCGCCATTGAACATTTTCGTCAGGCCGGAAATATCCGCTATTCGGCAAACATGATGAACAACCTCGGCTACATGCTGCTGGGGATGGATCGGTCCAGTCAGGCCCGTCCGCATTTGGACGAGGCTCGTTCGCTATTCGATTCTTTCGGCGACGCCGTTAGGCGCGCGCAGGTCGAAGAGACGATCAGTCAACTCTTGATCACAGAACAGGATTACGAAACCGCGGCCACCTTTATCGAAAGCGCGGTCGAAACCCTGCGTGGAAGTGGCGAAGACGCGGTCTTGGCCGAGGCGCTCACGACCCAGGGCCTTATCTATTCGCGATTGAATCGCGGCGTCGAAGCTCGTTATGCCTTTACCGAAGCGCTGCATATGGCGGAACGCTGTGGTGATCGCGAGGGATGTGGCCGGGCGGCTTTGAGCCAACTGGACGAGGCGCAAACGACTCTATCAATTGTCGAGCAGCGCGAATTGTGGTCACGCGCCCATCAATATCTTGGATCGTCACAGCAAAGTGACGTACAGCGCAGATTACGGGAGATCAAGAAGCGCATCGACACGGCCGAAGCGCAGGAGACCAAGGAACGCGAACTTCATTTCCAACAGGAAAAGATGGCAGCGCTGGGCACCTTGGCATTTGGCGTCGGGCACGATATCAATAATTATTTGACGGCGATCAAGGGCCGCGTCCAATTGATACAACGGGCGGATCTGGACGAACAATCCCGCAAGAGCTTGACCATTGTGCTTCAGGTCACCGAGGATTGCGTCCACCTGATCGAACGCATCAAGGAGTTCGGACGGCCGCGCGCGACGGTTGATTTCGAGCCGATCAAAGTATCCGCGTTGTTGGCTGATACACTTGAGATCAGCCGGTCCAAATGTGAAAAGAGCGGGGTAAGCTTACAGCTTGACGCTTCGACGGATGCGACCCTGATGGGCGACCGCACCGAGCTGAGGGAAGTGTTGGTCAACCTGATCTATAACTCGATCGATTCGATGGCGGAACGGCCCCGAGGAGTCGTGGCGTTGTCGGCAAATGTGGTGGCCGGAAAGATCCGCATTGAGATCGCCGATAATGGAGCGGGCATGACCAAGGAAGTCATGGCGCGAGCCTTTGAACCCTTCTTCACGACCAAGAAGAACAAGGGAACCGGAATGGGTTTGGCGGTGAGCTACGCCATCGTAAAGCGACACGACGGCACCATCGAAGTAGATAGCACCGAGGGAAAGGGCACGATCATCGGTATTGTCCTGCCGGCCTGGGCCGACGCGCAAACTGAACCCACGGTCAACGACGTGCTCGACAACATCTTCAAAGAAAATATCGTCGAGCCGCGGCTGCAACTCGTCGGTTGAGTTAACGCGCTTCGCTTAATTCGTTTTGGAGCAACGTCCGGGCGATCCCCGGCATGATGCGCCGGGGAACTCCGATCGCATCTTTGATATGCCGCGCCCGGGTAAAATGCCCGGCCACGAATATCCCCGGCACATTCGTTTCAAAGGTTTCGGGATCGTAAACCGGAAATTCCAACAATCCCTCGCTTACCGTTTCTATACCCAGGCTTTTCATCAATGTGTAATCGGCGTCGGCGCCGATCAATACGAAGACCGAATCATTCGGGATCTTGACCACCTGACCGTCATCCATTTCGATGACAACTTGGTCCGGTTCGATCTGCAATACCTGTTTGAAGAACTGTACATTTAATCGACCTTCACCGATCAGTTTTTCCAGCGGCGTGCGCACCCAATGCTTGATCGCTCCCTTTTTCGGGTCACGGTTCTCCCAGTCGCTGGGCCAAATGGTCAGGGTCGTTTCCGCTCCGTCTTCGGCCAGGAACAGGGCCGCCTCGGCCGCGCTGTTGCCACCGCCGATCACCATTACTTTCTTTCGGACGAACGGATAGGGCTCTTCAAACCGGTGGTAAACCTTGGGCAGGTCTTCGCCCGGCACTCCCAACCGTCGCAGGTTCGCCATGGCGCCGGTGGTGAAAAGAATGCGGCGCGCTAAATAGATACCCTTACTAGAGGTAACCTGAAACTCACCATCAGCTCCGCGCTCAGCCGCGGTAACTTCTTCTTCCGAATTTATCCGCAGTTCGTTTTCCAGCGTGAACCGAACGTAGTGCGAGAGCAATTCTTCGCGGGTCGGCTTTTCGCGCGCGGGCTGCAATGCGCCCGGGCGCATCTCCAATTCTTCCGTGGTAGAGAAAACCGTGCGGCCGACCGGATAATTGTAGATGGTGTGGCCCAACAATCCGCGTTCAAACACAATATAATTCAGCCCCGCCTCAGCCGCGGCCGCGGCCGCCGACAATCCGGCCGGGCCAGCGCCAATGATCACCAGATCGAATTTCGGAACCATCTCCATCACTACAAAAGCTTGTCACAAATTGGAATCTCGCGCAAAGCAGGGAATCTCACTGCCGCTAACGCTTTTGACAGCGCGGGCAGAAATAGGTCGAACGCCCCGCCTGGAAGATCCGCCGGATGGCCGCACCACATTTGGGGCAGGGAAACCCTTCCCGGTCATAGACGCGCCAATGTCCGCTGTAACCGCCAGAAAAGTAGCTGATCTCGATGTTTTCGGGATCGATGTTCATGGTTGAACCATGTCCGATCGATTCACCCAACACCAACTGGATCGCGGCTTGAAGTCTCTCGATCCGGCGAGCACCGACGCGATTCGCCGCGACGAAGGGGTTGATCCCGGCGTGGAACATGGCCTCGGCGGCGTAGATATTTCCTAGACCGGCCACCTTGCGTTGGTCCAACAGGGTTTCCTTTAGCGAGCGCCTCGTTGTGGCCAAAGCCTCGCGAAGGTATTCGACGGTGAAATCCGCAGATAACGGTTCTGGCCCCAAACCCTTAAGATCCGGCGATCCATTTAATTCGCTTAGTTTTACCAACCGCATCCGCCCGAATTGGCGCGGATCGGAAAATACCAACCGGCGTTCGTTATCCAAGTAAAAGACGGCGTGGCTGTGAGCCGGAAGTTCATCGTCCGGGGTCAGATACAGAAAACGGCCGGTCATGCCCAAATGGGCAACCAGAACGTTCGCCTCACCAACCGGGATGATGATGTATTTTGCCCGGCGAGTGACGGGGCCAATGACGACCTGCCGCAAACGGGTCGAGTACAATCGCGGGTTCTGTGGGCGGATAAGCCGCGGTAAGGTCACCTTGGCGGCGACGATCGATCGACCGTCCAAGATCGTCGCCAACGAACGGCAAACAAGTTCGACTTCGGGGAGTTCAGGCATTTGAAATAGATCAAAACGACGCGACGAACGTTAGGCCGGCGCCATGGTCGCGCCGGCTTGCAGAAGGTCCCGCAGCATTGATTTCGTGGTCGCCTCGCTATAAATGCGAAGCAATGGCTCGGTTCCGGATTGGCGAAATAACAACCAAGACTCGTCGTTAAATATCAGCTTCGTGCCATCGGTCGTTTGAACATCGCGTACGGAATAGCCGGACAACGAGGCCGGCGGTTTTTTCGCCACTCGTGCGACCAAAGCCTTTCCATCCGCCACTTCGCACTTCACGTCGATCCGGCCAAAATAGAACTCGCCAAATTCGCGGTGCATGTCCTTGACCATCTGTGACGGAGTTTTGCCGGACGCTACTACGGCTTCCAGAAGCAATAGGCTGTTAAGGATCCCGTCGCGTTCCGGTATATGGTCACGAACCCCGATCCCACCCGATTCCTCGGCGCCTAATAGAATGTCGTCGTTAATCATCAGGTCGGCTACGTACTTAAATCCGATCGGCGTTTCGTGAAGCGCGATGTTATGCGCCTTGGCGATGCGTTTTAATAATATTGATTGCGAGAAAGTACGCACCACACCGCCAGTCTTTTTGCGGTCGCGCAGCAGGTGGAGCAGCATCAAGGGCACCACCTCGTGCATATTCAAGGTCTCGCCCTTTTCGTTGGCCGCACCGAGCCGGTCGGCATCGCCGTCAGTGGCCAAGCCCAGAAATGCGCCGGTCGCCTTTACGCGCGCCTTAAGTGCGCCGATATTTTGATCGATCGGTTCGGGATTGACGCCGCCAAAAAGCGGATCGCGGTCGCCGCGGACCGTCTCGACTTGCAGTTTGCCGCCGGTCAGAAAACTCTCAACCCAATGTCCACCCGAACCATGCATCGGATCGACGATCACCGTTCCTTCGGTTGCGCGAAGGCGATCGAGGTCTACATAGCTGGCGATCTGCGTACGGTAACTCGCGACTTCTGCGGTCAAACTCTCCTGACCCAGATCAGCCGGCAGTGCCGCTCGCTTTGGATCGCCGGCATCAACCAAGTGCTCGACCGCTGCGGTGATCTCGGGCGAAGCGCTGCCGCCCCACGGTGCTTTGATCTTAAAGCCATTAAAGATCGCCGGGTTATGCGAAGCGGTGATCATGATTCCGCCTGCGGCTTTGGTCTCGCGGACCGCCCAGGAAACCAAGGGCGTCGGCACGGCTTCATCAAACATCGCCAACTTAATGCCGTTACCGGCCATGACCTCAGCCGCGATCCGGGCGAAAGATTCGGAAAGGAAACGCCGGTCATAACCCACGACTACGTTGGGCGTGCCATTACCTAGGCCATGCAAATAATCCGCGTATGCCTGAGCTACGCGTTCCAGATTATGATCGGTAAAACCGTCCGCGATCACGGCCCGCCAGCCGTCAGTGCCGAATGCGATCGGTGTCTCGCCCGCGCGTTGGTTACTCAATTCGTGGCTCCAATGATCGTGTAATCCGTAAGGGAAGTTTTGTCGCCCAGCACCGCGCCGCCGTTGACCAATACCGACCGGCCGATATGTGCTCCGCGTCCGATGATGGCACCGGACACAATCGCGCCCGAACCGATCCGCGAATGCGGCCAGATGACCGAATCGCGGATCTCAGCTTTTTCTTCGACGTAGCAACCCGCGCCCAACACCGAGTTTATGATCTGCGCGCCCGGTTTGATAACGCAGTCGTCGCCGATCATCGAATGCTTGTCGATCTCGGCACTGGTGGCGATGTCGCACTTGCCGCGGCGTTCGGCCAAGGCGAGCCGCGTAACTTTATCCGCCAATAGATCGTGATGGGCCTGCAGATAGCGGGCCGGTGTGCCGATATCCAACCAATAGGTGTCGTCCGGAATGTGCGCGTAAAACGCCTCGCCCTTTTCCAGCAAACCGGGAAAAACCCCAGTTTCAAACATGTATGGTTCACCCGTCGGGATCAGGTCCAAAACCTGCGGTTCCAAAATGTAGGTTCCGGCATTGATGGTGTTGCAGGTGATGGCATCGGCCTTCGGTTTTTCCACGAATTTCAGCACCCGGCCGTCCGGGGCGGTCTCGACCAAACCATAAGCAGTCGGATCCTCCACCGGCGTCAAGACGATCGTGGCGGTCGCTTTGCGCTCGGTATGTTGTTGGATCACGGCGTGTAGATCTAGATCGGTCAGAATATCGCCGTTGAAGATCACGGTCGGTTCGCGGATCAGATCGGCGGCGAACTTATAGGCGCCGGCGGTACCCATCGGCTGGGGTTCGACCGTATATTTCAAGTGGACACCTAGGCTGGCACCGTCACCCAAAAGCTGCTCGATCTTGTCTGGTTGATAGCTAAGACAAAGGGTGATGTCGGTAATGCCGGCCCGCCCTAGCGTCTCGATCTGATAAAGCAGGAATGGTCGATTACAGATAGGAGTGATCGGTTTGGGGGTAAAAACCGTAAGCGGTCGCAGGCGCGTGCCTTTGCCGCCTGCCAATATCAGTGCTTGCATGATTCTCTAGTATGAAAACAAGTTAAAATAACAACAGATGAGTCTAGCACCTGGCCGCGAACTGCGCCAACCGTGCCCGCTGGCGAGTAAATACCGGCAGAAAACCAGCCTTTGCATTGGCAATCGTTCTGCGTTTCCCCTATGATTTGCGGTGGTTCTCCCTTGATAGCTTGCTTAGTTCGAAAGTGAAATCTAGATGAAACTTGGTCGTTTTGCCCTCGGAGTCCTGCTGTTTGCGGGACTCGGGATCTCCCAAATTACCGCGCAGACCGGAGCCTCGGCATTGATCCGCACGGACCCAAAGGTGCCGGCGGGAACGTTGGCCACGATTGATGGCCGCGCGATGGGACTTGAAGTCCTGGACCCGCGACTGGCCGACGCGATCGTCAATCTGGATAAGGCCGAGCAGGTCGAGCGCCGCCGGGCACTGGAAGAAGCGATCGGAGTCGAGTTATTCACCTTGGAGGGTCGCGCGCGGAACATTTCCGTCAATGAAGTGCAGGGTGTGGAAGTTAGGACAAAGTTGAAGCCGGCCACACCGGCCGAGATAAAAAAGGTTTACGACGACCACATGGCCGAATTTGGCGGCGCAACGTTGGCCGCGTCAACGCCGCAGATCATCGCTTATCTCAAACAACAGAAAACGGAGCAGATACTGGTCGCCTTGGCCCAACGGCTGCGCACCAAATTTCCCGTAACGTTGGGAACCGACATAAATACTTCGGGGCTTAGCGCAAATGCGGTGATTGCCACCATTGCGGGAAAACCGATGCTGGCCGGTCCACTGCTCGAAACTTTGAAACCGAACCTGTTCCAACTGCGCTCGCAGGTTTATGGCGCTGCGCGTCAAGGGTTGGATCAAGCTATCTATTCGCAACTGGTCCTGGCCGAGGCCGAGCGTTCAGGCAAGCAACCGGAAGATATCATCCGCAAAGAGGTCACCGAACGTTCGGTGCCGGTCTCGGAAGGCGAAGTCACGCGCTATTTCAACGACAACAAGGCCTATTTTACCGCCAACCGCGTGACGTTTGAGGTCGCACGAAATGGCATTGCCGACCTGCTGCAGGAACAGGAGCGCAGTCGGCTAGAAGCGGACCTGACCGCGCGCTTAAGCAAGACCCACCCGGTTGTGGATTTTTTGATCGAGCCCGAAGCGCCGGTGATCGCAGTTTCGGTCGATGACGATCCATCGAAAGGTGATGTAAATGCCCCCGTCACGGTGGTAATGTTCACCGACTTTCAATGTTCGGCCTGCGCCGCGACGCATCCGTTATTAAAGGAGCTGTTAAAGCCATATGGGAATCGCGTGCGCCTGGTGATCCGCGATTTCCCGTTGCAGATGCACCCCGAATCGGTGATCGCTGCCGAAGCGGCGAATGCCGCCAACGCGCAGGGTAAATTCTGGCAATATATCGAGATCCTCTATACCCACCAGGATGCACTGAAACCGGCACAATTACAGCAATATGCTTCGCAGGTCGGATTAAATCGCCAAAAGTTCGATCTGGAAATGTCCCGCGGCGCTTATCGGAACGAGATACTGCATGACCTGGACGACGGAAATAAATACGGCGTTAGCGGCACCCCCGGCATCTTTATTAATGGCCGGCGGGTGAGTGATCTGCGGCCCGAATCGTTACAACGTGCGTTGGATCGTGCGTTTGCGGCCGCGGGTGCCAACAACCCAGCAGTGGGGAAGTAGAGCGTTGATGTTTTCGGTAAAAAGCTTGATCGGTGCGGCGTTGATCATCGGGCTTTCCTTAATGAGGGGCGCCGGACAGAGTGTTACAAACCCACCGGTTGCCTTGGGTTCCGAGCCGGCCGATCAAATACCGGTCTATTCCTACTATGTCGTCCAAAGTTGGCCGCACGATCCGCGCGCTTTTACCCAGGGTCTGGTGTTTCATGACGGTTACCTTTTGGAAAGCACCGGTCGATATGGCGATTCGTCAGTGCGACGCGTCGAGCTTTCGTCGGGTAAGGTAAAGAAGCGCGAGCGTTTGGACAACAAGTTCTTTGGCGAAGGTCTGACGTTGCTGGGTGACAAGCTTTATCAACTTACCTGGACCGCACACAAGGGATTTATCTACACGCTGAAGGACTTTTCGAAGCAAGGTGAATTCCCGTATGAATTCGAGGGTTGGGGACTGACC
>JBDSEC010000322.1:0-6278 GCA_039920205.1 Pyrinomonadaceae bacterium | reverse complement strand
CAGACTCATAGTCGTACATTCCTGCCAAGGCATGATCTCCTCCTAAAAAGGTCTTCATGCCATTATCGAATGTGTAACCCATGTCTGCGGACACCTGTAACCTACGTCCCCGGTATATACAGGGAGAAGGGGGATGGGGGGAGAGGGTCCAAAGGATGGCGACCAACCATCTTTATCGAAGTGTCCGGAGCCCGCGAAGCGGGCGACCGAAGTTCCATTCTTTCGCGCTCTCGCGAGAAAATAACGAATGCTGTCAAATCACGCTTCCGCGGTTGCTCCTTCACTTTTACAATTGGCAAATTGGCTGCAAATCACCGCCGATCAGTCGGGAAAGATAGCGACTTCTGCCGCCCGCTTCGCGGGCTCCGGATCAAAAAAAGAAAGCTCTATCGTCATCCTTCGGACCCTCTCCCCCCAACCCCCAATCTCCCAATGGGAGAGGGGGAGCCGGATAAGGAAATTTCCGGCCACCAAGCCCAAAATGTCCGAAGCTAGACAAAATTTTATTGGTTTGTTGTACAGAGGGGGAATTTGGCGATTTGGTCATTGAGTCATTGGGTCATGGTCAAAACAATTGGCTGGTTTCGGTTAACCATATGTCGGGACGGCCAAAACCAATCGTCCTTCGCAACAATGACTCAATGATTCAATCTCCAAATTCCTAAAATTCTCTGTGCGCTCTGCGGTGCAAATTCTTAAGCTATGAATGTCATTTCTCAATGCTTAAGTTAGCGCCTCTGGGGTTGGAGGGAGAGGGTCCGAAGGATGGCGACAAATCATCTTTGTTGAAGTGTCCAGAGCCTGCCAAGCGGGCGACGCCGGACGATTCGTCGCCCACTTGCGTGGGCTCCGAAAGATCATGGGGGGCGACTGACCCCAAGCTCCGCGGACGCTCCGCATGGGGCCAAAGTATGCCGCCCGCTTCGCAGGCTCGTTGAATGGATTCTGTTTACGCAGCGAAATTGTGACAACGACTTGTGATCCATCAGCACGGTAAATGTGTGCTTTATCAGCACGACATCGTCCAACTCACCAGATACAACTTCCATTTTCCGGTCATTTTTCACAATTTCCTTCGGGCATGCGCGTTGCACTAGGTTATCCCGCAGCACGTCGACTCTGATACCGAGCAGCGACTGCCGGACGCAATTACGCTCCGCCATTTTGAAGGGAGATAGATCATGCAAATATTTCGCAAACGATACATACTAGTTGGTGTGGCGACTTTGATCCTGGGACTGGTGGCCGTCGCGGCGGTCGTCGGTGTAGCAAAATTCCGCGGCCGAAGCACGACGGTCTCTAGTGAAGTGAAAGTTTATTTACTGGACGATCAAGGTGGGGTCAATGGCCTGCTGCTAACCAGCGGCGACCAACTGCGATTCAGTCCACAAATGGGCCAAGCCGTGCAGGCGCAGATAAAGCTGGGTGACACCGTCACCGCGACGGGTCAGGCGGGCAAAGCTTCCAGCTACGGCCGCGAGTTCCGGGTCGAACAGATCGCCTTTAACGGTCATACGATCGTCGAGGCCGAGCCCGGTCCCGGTCGCGATCGCGGCCCGCGTGGTGAACATCGCGGTGGACCGACGGACCGCGATGATCATGACGGCCCGCCGGATGGCCCGCGCGGATCACGTGGACCCCGCGGACCAGAAGACCGCGATGGCGGACCGGATCGTCCGGAGGTGAGCGCGCCGGGGAACAACCGTGGCCCCGACATAACGAAGCCCGAAGCCGCGCCGAGCGGTTCACCGGTGGTGGCTCCAAACACCGGAGGACCGGCGGCTCCGATCGCGGCACCGCTGACTGGCCCAGTGCCGCCGGCGGCTCCAGATCAGCTTACGGCGACGAGCACCATCTGGGTGCACTTGGTCAACGGCCACGGTGATGTGGATGGCCTGATCTTCGCCAGTGGCGAGCAGATCCGCTTCTCGCCACGCGTAGGCGCGTTGATCGTCGCCGCCGAAAACGGCGCCGCAACTTCGATCAGCGTGGAAGGCACCCGGGTGAAGAGCGATCGCGGTACGGTGATACGCCCCGCTCAGCTTACGGTGGGAAATCAGACCATCGCGCTGGGAAGGTAAGTTGGATCAGATCTCCCGCTTAATGCCGGACGCCGCGAAAGCGATACGTCCGGCATTTGACACGTTAGTTGATGAGGCGGAGCATAAGCCGCATAAGTTAAGTGACCTGGATGTTCAACCCGATCAAAAATCTGAGTTTGCGCGCGCGGCTGGCCTGGTTGGCCGGGTTCGCGATCGTAGCTTTGCTGGTCGCGTTGTTCGTCGCCTGCCGATTGGTGCGGGCGACGGAAACGTTTGCTTTGCGGCAAGCCGATTCGTCGGTTCGCGCGGCCGCGCGTGACCTCGCCCGCGAAATTCAAGCGCATCCGGCGGGTTATCGAACGTTGGATGAAGCGAGCACCGCTTCAGACGACCACCGTCCTGGTCCGCGCGACCACGGCCCGCGTGATAGCGACCGTCGTGGGCGGCCGGTACCCCAACACATTCCGGAATTATTCGCGGTCTATGCGGATCCATGGGCGCGTCTGACGGCGATCACGCTACACCGCACTCCCGAAGTTGCCGGCGGTTTTTATCGCCCGGCGGGTGCCGGGCCAGCGGCGGCGTTGGTTGGTTTTGCCGACGCGCGGGATGCGGGTGCCGGGCCAAACGACAAAGTTCCCGCGGAGGTGGCGGATGCGATACGCGATCTGTGTTTACAGTCAGCGCAATCCGGAGCGACCACGACGCGGACGATCCAAGTCGGTGCGGAAAGGATCTTGCTCGCCGCGGTTCCGGTCGAGCGCGTTGGTCGCGAGTTGAATGAAAGCGAAGGACAGCCGGCTGAAGGCGGAACTCCAAACGGGATCACCGCGGCGTGGGCGATGCAGCGGGTTTCGAATTTGTCGGGGGTTTCGGACCGCGGGAACCTGGCGGCCTTGCTTGCACTCGGACTATGTATCTTGGCGGTCAGCGGGGTGGCCCTAATTACCGTGCGTGATCTGCGGTCCGGCGTGGCCGGTATCGAATCCGGTCTGACCGGATTGAAAAGCGATCTGGGACGGCCGATCCCGGCGCCGCACACCGCCGAACTGGCGCGCATCGCGGTCGCGGTGAATGAACTCGCCGCCTCGCTGCAGGCAAACATAGAGCGCCGATCAGAGTTGGAACATGAATTGACTACCCGCGAACGATTGGCCGCATTGGGCCGGGTGGTCGCGGGCGTCGCCCACGAGGTGCGCAATCCCTTGGCGGCGATCAAATTGAAAGTACAATTGGCCCAACGATCGGCTTCGCCGGATAAACTGGACGACACGTTCCGCGTCGTTACCGAAGAGATCGACCGGTTGGATACGTTGGTGCGTAAGCTGTTGGAGCTGGGCCGTGATCAAACAATGATCAGTGAACCGGTGGATCTGTATTCGTTGGCGGGCAGCCGGGTCGCATTGTTTGCCGATCTGGCCATCCGCTCGGGGGTCGAGATCGCCTGGGACCGGCCGGCCGGCCGGCTAGAAATAAACGGCGATGGTGACCGTTTGGCACAGGTCTTCGACAACCTGATCCAGAACGCGATCGAAGCGATGCCCCACGGTGGTCGATTGAACATAAAAGGCGCCCGTGACGGGCAGACGGCGAGGATCACGTTACAGGACAGCGGGCGAGGAATCCCCGCCGCGCAACAGGAACACATTTTTGAACCATTCCAGACCGGACGTGATACCGGTACTGGCCTCGGGTTAGCCATCGCCCGCGCGATCGTCGAAGAACACGGCGGGCGCATCTCGTTCATAAGCCAGGCCGATCAGGAAAGTCAGGAAAGCAGTGGCACGACCTTTACTTTGGAATTCCCGCTAGCAAAAACCGAGGTCGCACGATGAGCAAACCTAAACTCCACGCGTTGGTCGTCGATGACGAAAAGAACCTGCGCGAAAGTTTGGCCGAATTGATCGAAGGCGAGGGCTTCATAGTTGCCCAAGCGGATGATGGCCAGACCGCGGTGGAAATGTTGCGGAGCGAGACCGCGCCTGACGTACTCTTCTTGGACATCCGCATGCCGCGCCTGGATGGCCTGCAAGTGTTGCAGACGATCAAGGACGAGAAACTGACCAGCGCGCCGGTGATCGTGATAAGCGCCTTTGGCGACAGCTCGAAAATGATCGAGGCCATGCGTCTGGGCGCCTACGATTACATCACCAAACCGCTAGAGTTGGACGAGATCGTCGCCATTTTGCATCGTGCGGCCGAGCAACGCCGCCTGAGTCTGGAAGCCGAGGCCGCGCGCCGGGGTAATGTGCCGGGATCCGCCTCCGCACCGGAACCATCCGAGATGCTCGGGACCAGCCGGGTCATGCAGGATATCTTCAAGCAGATCGGACGTCTGGCCGCCACCGATGCAACGGTGTTGGTGTCCGGTGAATCCGGTACGGGCAAGGAGTTGGTCGCCCGCGCGATCCACCAACATTCCGCCCGGGCGCCGCGGCCGTTCATCGCCGTAAATTGCGGTGCGCTGCCCGAAAATTTGATCGAAGCAGAATTGTTCGGGCACGAACGCGGCGCCTTTACCGGCGCGGACCGGTTAAAGAAGGGCCGGTTTGAATTGGCCCATACCGGCACGCTATTTTTGGACGAGGTCGGCGAGCTTACACCCGGCGCGCAGGTGAAACTATTGCGGGCGTTGCAAGAACGACGGTTTGAACGGGTGGGCGGAACCGAAACTCTGGCAGTTGATGTGCGGGTGATCGCGGCCTCGAATCGCGAACTCAGACATGAGGTTGAGGCCAAACGGTTTCGCGAAGATCTCTATTATCGTTTGCGGGTGATCGAGATAAACTTGCCTCCGTTGCGGGCGCGGCGCAACGACATACCGCAATTGGCCGAACATTTTCTGGCGCGCGCATCGTCGCGGCATGACTTGCCGTCAAAGTCGCTCTCGGTCGCTGCGCTGCAGTCCTTGATGAACTACGATTTTCCTGGCAATGTACGCGAATTAGAGAACTTGATCGAACGCGCAGCGATCACTTCCGGAAGTTCGGTCGAAGTGCTCACCTCCGCCCATCTTTTTGGCGAAGCGGGGACCGGGCGGACCGATCGGCCGGATCTGGATCAGCCCTTTCTTGAACTGCCGTTCAAGGAATCGGTGGCTGCTTTGGAGCGCGAGCAGATACGCCGGGCCTTGATCACGGCGGGCGGCAATCGCGCCCAAGCGGCGCGCATACTTGGAATCAATCGCCGGCTACTCTATTCAAAATTGGAAGAACACAACCTGGGAAAGGAGACCGCAGATGAAAAAGCTTGATCGCCGTGAATGGCTGGTGGTACTTGCGCTCATCGTGTGCGTTGGCCTCGGGGTGTTCTTCATCATGCGGGCGGTTAAGCCAATCGTCTATTGGAACCTGCATCGCGACGAACCGATCAGATCGTGGATGACGATCGATTATGTGGCCCATTCATACCATGTGCCGCCGCATGTTTTGTATCAACCGTTGGGTATGCCGCATAGACCGCCCGACCGGCGGTCGATCCATGCCATCGCCAAAGCGCAAGATCGTACCGATGGCGAGGTGATCGCCATCTTACAGAACGCGATCGTACACGCGCGGCCGCCGTATCCCCCGCCGCCGCCGCCCACACCGGAACCAGGGGCTGCGCCATGAGTTTTACCGATCAAATTCTCGGAGCGCTATCGCTCTATGGATTGCCGGTCCTGTTCGTCTCGATCTTTTTGGCGTCGGTCGGCGTGCCCTTCATTCCCATCAGCTTGATGCTAGTGGCGGCCGGATCGTTCGCGGCGCAGGGTACGATGACGTTTTGGCAGGTGATCTTGGTGGGGACCTTAGCCGCGATCATTGGGGACCACGTTGGTTATGGCGTCTCGCGCTGGGGCGGACGGAAGATGGTCCGGAAGATCACCAACCGGGTCGGCGGCCAATCCAAGATCGAAAAGGCCGAAGCGTTGGCGAAGAAATGGGGCGGCGCGGGGATCTTTCTGAGCCGGTGGTTGATCACTAGTCTCGGGCCCTGGCTGAACGTAACCAGCGGAATCGCGAAATATCCCTATGGACACTTTCTATTTTGGGACGTAACCGGCGAAGTGCTTTGGGTGTTTTTGTATGTGACGCTGGGATACATTTTCAGCGATCGCGTACAGTACCTGGCCGAGCTTCCGGGCAACCTAGGTTTTGCATTATTGGCGTTCTTCGTCGCTATTCTATTAGGTTGGCAGTTGGTCAAGTATTTGCGCTCTGAGCCGGAGGCGGCAC
This sequence comes from Pyrinomonadaceae bacterium, assembly GCA_039920205.1. GTDB lineage: Bacteria > Acidobacteriota > Blastocatellia > Pyrinomonadales > Pyrinomonadaceae > JBDSEC01. Next base: position 19 of record JBDSEC010000322.1, on the reverse strand, counting down.
CGGAACAAGCGACCTGAAC
>JBDSEC010000321.1:0-2531 GCA_039920205.1 Pyrinomonadaceae bacterium | reverse complement strand
CGCTTAGTTCGTTGGTCCAAAGGTTTCAGAAGGTCTTCCTGCCGTCGTCGCACCTTTGATGCTCCGGAGCCTGACACCCCGCACCGCCACTTCGGCATGGCGCCTTCGGCGCTCCAAAACCCAGCACCCGGCACCCGACACCGCCGCTTTGGCACCTGAAACCCGCTTTTATGAAACTTTGCCCGAAATGCTCCGAAAAGTACGACGACACGCAGGGATTCTGCCCGCGTGACGGATCGGTGCTGGCCGAAGATCATTCGGCGCTGATCGGTCGTGTGCTGGATGGTCAATACGAGATCGAAGCCTTCATCGCCGCCGGCGGGATGGGCGCGGTCTATCGCGCCCGCCATATTCTGTTGGGCGACCGCGTCGCGATCAAGGTCCTGCCCGCCGGGATGCAGCGCAACGGCGATTGGCTAAAACGTTTTCAGCGCGAAGGTCAGGCGGCCCGCCGCTTTCGCCACCCGAACGCGGTCGTCGTGCATGATCTCCGCACCTCAGAAGATGGTTTGATCTATCTGGTGATGGAGTACGTCGCCGGGACCACGTTGGACCACTTGGTACGCCAAAATGGCGGACGCCTTTCTCCCGCGGCCACCGTTCCCATCATCGAAGCCGTCGCCAGCGCCCTGGACGCCGCGCATAAACAGGGTGTGGTCCACCGCGATCTGAAGCCCGGGAACATCATGATCACGGATGACGGTACGGTTAAGTTGCTGGACCTGGGCATCGCCAAGATCTGCGACCCCGAACCCGACCAGGCCGGATTGACGACCGAAGGGCAATTCTTGGGGACTCCATATTTCATGTCGCCCGAACAGTGGGGCGAGATCCCGCTGGACGGCGGGCACGAGATCGACGGCCGGGCCGACATCTACTCATTGGGTGTGGTGGTTTATCAATTGACGGCCGGAGCGTTGCCCTTCAACGGCAAGACGACGTTGGAAGTTCGCCGCGCCCACATGAAGGAAACACCGCGGTCGTTGGAATCATGGGGCGCATCGGTGCCGGCGAATTGGTCCAGTGCGGTGATGCGTGCACTTTCAAAAGACCGCTCGGGCCGGCAAGCGACGGCCGGTGAATTCGCCCGCGAATTGAGTGCCGCGTTGGATGACGTGACCGACACGCCGGGCTCCACCGCGCCCACGCTGATCAATACCGGGATCCAGGATCACGTCGAGACTAAAAAGCAGAATCAACCGACGACACCAGACGCGACGCCCACGGCCGAGGCGATAGCCGCGCCTGCGGTGGGTGTTACCGGGGACGCGATGCCGAAACGTTCCTGGACGATGAGCCTGCTGCACAACCGTGGGTGTCAGGTTTCGATCACCGTGGCGGCTATGTTAGTCGTGGGCGTAATGGTCGGAATTCCGTTGTTGTTAAACAGCCTGCGCAACGGTAGCGACAGCACCCGTTCCGCTAACAGCAACAAACCATCGTCCAATAAGAACGCGAATACCGGGACACCGTCCGGCCAACCATTGCTGGTCTATAACGTGCTAGTCCGGTCCGCTCCATTTGACGATCCCAAACGAACCGTCGCCACCGACACTTTTTTCACCGGACAGATCGTTCAGTTCTTGGTGAAGGCTAATTTCGATGGTTATCTTTACCTCTTCAATGGCGAAATGTCGCACCGTCCGGTTGCGGTTCCGTTAGACTTTACGCATGGTTACACGTACGTAAAAGTTAGCCGCGGGCAGGAGATAACTCTTCCCGACCTTCCGGTGGTGAAATTAGAAGATTATCTGGGCGATGAAACTTTTACGCTGGTGATCGCACCGACCGAATTGTCGTTTCCGAGTACCGTAGATTCGTTGCCCACAGACGGTGGATTGCGTAAACTAAACGACGCTGAAATTCGCTTACTTAAGGACCTGATCGAGCGATCACGCACCTTGGAATCCAAAGTTGACGGGGAACGTACAGCGGTCTATTCCGAGTCTGACAAGCCAAGCGAACCACTAGTTCTTAACGTTAAACTGCGGGTTGATTTACGCTGAGTGCAGACGGGCGTAATAAAAAGTGAAGATTGGACTTTGAAGTATCAAACTCGGATAAGCTAGAGTCCGGAAATTAATACATTCCCGTTTCTTCGCGTCGAAGACGCCGCCAGAAGATAGCCAGATGTGAAACGTTTGGAAAGTTGTTATTTGCTCCGGCGCGCTGAAGGCGCGCCAGACCGGGTGGCGCCCCTTCAGGGCGCGAACGCATTTGCGATCTACCAGATGCCGCGCCAAGCCTTGCGTCTGGCTATTTTCTTGTAGCGCCTTCAGCGCAGGGAAAAAGGTCGCCGCGAAGTCCAACTCGCTCTTTTAATTGCACCTAGTGCTGACTTAGTGCGCGTAAACTGTTTGCGCACAGCGCAAGATGGGTTAATCTAGGCCGTTCACCTACCCGATTGCGCTAAATCGATTGATTCGATCCGTCTCCCTTTTTTATGAAGGTTTGCCCGGCTTGTAAAACACAATATCAGGACGACCAGAGCTTTTGCCCGGTTGACGGCGATGTGCTCGAGAACGATCCCA
>JBDSEC010000320.1:0-3857 GCA_039920205.1 Pyrinomonadaceae bacterium | reverse complement strand
TCGATCACGGTGTTGAAGTAGGTCTTGAGCTCGGTAATGTTCCGGGTGTTGCGATGGCGGCTCATGTAATCGCCGATGTCGCCGCTGCTTACCCAATCGAGGGCGCATTCAAGAAAATCCTGACGGTTTGCACTGCCCTTGATGTAAGAGCCCCACTTCTGGATGTTCGAGTTCTGACTGTTGCTAAACTCCGCTTTCGCCAGGGTCACAAACGGTCCGGAGTAGATGGCGTTCATGAGTTCTTGACTGTTAAGTGGCACACCCGCGATGTTGATCGTTTCAAACCACTGCTTAATTTCGGTCTCCGTGCCCTCGCACTCGTAAATCAGCAGTTTCGAGTCCCGAATCCTTGCTTGTTGGTCTGCGGGCAGGCTGTCGAAGTTCTTAGGATTGCCATTATCCATGATCGCGAACTTGTTCGTAACAAACCGGCCGATACTGGTGATACGCTGCTGGCCGTCCAGCACCTCGAATTTGTCTTCGCCGACTTTGTTGAAATAGATTAATCCCAACGGGTATTCCTTGAGGAGCGATTCGATGACCGCCGCCTCTCTGTAGCCGCCGCCATCGGCATAAAGGTAGTTGCGCTGATACTCCGGCTGAATTGTGAGCTTTCCGCCCAGTCCGAACAGTCCTTTACCTTCCAATTGGTTATATACAAACCCGTCGCAGATGTCGGCGACAGTAATGTCGGTTTTCAGCGAAGTATTCATTTTTTCGTTTTTCGTGCGGCCTTGGAGTTCTCACGGCGGTGGCGAATAGTGATGCGCTTATACACCTTGACCCCGTTTACTACACCAGCAGCGTTCAGGTCATAAACGCCCGGCTTACCGAATCGCGTGAAATAAGCGTCGCGACATTCTTGAGACGTGTATACCCGAGTTCTATAGGCGTTGCCTCGGTCATTGGAATCGAGGGTTCCGACAATCTCGAACTGGTCGGGGTTGTACTTATCAAGGAAAGTGATGGGTACGCCCATGACGCCGTCGTAATCACTGGGAATCGCGTCCGTAAACGGGACTTCTATCGCATCGTAGTTGTCGTAGCGGTCATAAGCTGCCTTCCCCTTGATCTCCTTGTGTTTGCTGTACCGCAGGTTGTCTTCCATGGTCATGAGCGGCAGTTCCTGATGGCGGCGTCCATGGTCCAGGTTTGTATACCATCGAACACCCTTGACCCGGATGTACTTGACGCCGTTCTCGTCGATGCGCGAACTGGACGCTTCCAGCGGGTAATGGTCAGGAACGCGGAACTCACGGTCGCCGCTGCGGATCGTGGGGCCTAGCCACATCTTGTTGTCCTTGATAAGCGGAAAGGTCTCGAGATAGGTGATCGCCTGCATGTTCCCGATAATTAGGAACTTCTTTCCATGCTCTGCGAGCTGAGCGACGTACTCCTTGAAAAGAGAAAAGGGTGGGTTAGAGACGACGATGTCAGCCCGCTTGAGCAGTTCGATACACTCGCGGCTGCGGAAATCACCTCCTTCCGCGAGCGGGGTGCGCGTATGAGGGTTCCGCTCCAAGAACAGCTTGACGTCCTCTATGCCGGTTGAGCCGTCTCCGTCAACATCGGTCACCTCACTGATCTCCAGGGCGATTGCCTTAGGCTTTTGGCGCGTGCCATTGCCCTCGCCGTACTCCCCAAAGGTGAGTTGTCCTCCGGCGATGGGAGAGCCGTCGTAACTAGCAGTTATAAGGTTCTTGAGTCCGAGCTTATTGAAGTTGGCGGCGAAATACTTGAAGAAATTGCTCTCGAATGGATCATCGCAGTTGCAGTAGACTACTCTGTCGCGGAAGGTGTCGGGGTCGAACTCCAAGTAGGCCTCGACCTCTTTCTGGATGTCGACGTATTGGGTATAGAATTCGTCCTTTTTCGCTCGCTTTGCGGTAGCTAGATCGGCGTTTGACATATTTTTCTTCGTAAAGGTTTTATTGAACCAATCCCGATCATCGGTTCCAGCGTTAAGGAATCAGATTCTTTCGTTATCACGATACCGGAACAAGCTGTGCACTTTGTACGACTATCTTAACATCACCGCTTATAGGATAACATCCATCGATAGGGCCTCGCCGCGCCGGTTTCCCGCTGCATCTTGCCTCGCGGTGCCTTTTACGGTTACCTTAATGACATAAATGAATGACGGCTCATTCAGATTTTTTGGGACCGGTTTCCGCTATGCGTACTGACCGTCAAATTATGTCCCGCCGGACGGCGCCGGCTGATAAGCGCGAGGCCATCTTGCGCGCGGCGACGACTGTGTTTGCGGGGAACGGTTACTTCAATTCCAAGGTCGCCGATATCGCCAGCGCCGCCGGCGTGGCCGATGGCACGGTCTATCTCTATTTCAAGAGCAAAGAAGAGATCCTGCACTCGATCTTTGATCGCGGGGTCGAGGAAGCGGTTTGCGCTGCGCGCGACCTGATCGCCCAAACCGACGATCCGCGCGAAAAGCTCCGGCGCATTGCGCAACTGCATTTGGAACGATTGGGCGCTGACCGCGAACTGGCGATCGTGTTTCAAGTTGAACTGCGCGGATCGACCAAGTTCATGGAAGAATTCTCGGCGTCTGGTTTTGCCGAGTATCTGGAATTGATCCGCGAAACGATCGAAGCCGGTCAACGCGATGGGGTGTTTCGTCCCGATCTGAACGCCAAGATCGTGGCCAAGGTGCTATTCGGCGCCTTGGACGAAATGGCAACGAACTGGATACTTTCTCCTCGAAAATACAAATTGGCGCCGATGGCCGATCAAGTTTTGGATATCCTGCTAGATGGAGTTAACGCTCGATGACAGTGGCGACCCGACCCAATGCTGCCAAAGCCCCGCACGCGCGGCCACAAGACAAACTGACTCCATCCACCTTGGTGGAGATGTTTTCGCAGGCCGCGGAAAAGTACAAGAAACCGAACGCGTTGAATTACAAACGCGACGGCGAGTGGCGGCCCATTTCGTCGCGCGAAACGGTGGAGCGTGCGCGCAGCATCGCGCTGGGACTTTATGATCTGGGCCTCCGTCGTGGTGACCGCGCGGCGTTGTTGTCCGCCAATTGTCCGGAATGGACGCTAACCGATGCGGGATGCTTATTTTCGGGCGTGGTAGATGTGCCGATCTACACGACCCAAGCCGCGAATCAAGTTGCTTATATTTTGAATGACAGCGGTGCCCGCGTCTTTTTTCTTCAAGATAAGGAAGCGTTTGAGCGCATTCGCGAGGATATCGAGCCCTGCGAATCGGTCGAGCATTTGGTCTTCTTCGATCCCGCTGGCGTGGATCATCCGAAGGCGCGTTCGTTGGCAGACCTGGAAGCCAAGGGGCAGGCGCTGGCCCAGTCGAACCCGGATCTGACCGCCGAAATGGAAGCCGCAGTTGAAGCGGCCGATATGTGCACGATCATTTACACCTCGGGCACCACCGGCGAACCCAAAGGAGTGATGTTGACCCATTCCAATTTGGTTTCAAATTTGATCGATTCCTCGGGCCATCTGGATTTCGAGGGAACCGACATCACGCTCTCGGTTTTGCCGTTATCGCACGTGTTCGAACGCGTCGCGATGTATATGTACATCTATCACGGCATGACGGTCTATTACGCCGAATCGATCGATACGATCGGCGCGAACCTGCGCGAGGTGCGGCCGACGATCTTCATCGGCGTGCCGCGCATCTTCGAAAAGATCTATGCACGGATCAAGGAAAAGGCCACCTCGGAAGGCAAACTGGTTTCGGCGATCTTTAATTGGTCGGTGGCCGTCGGAAACGATTACGCGCATCACCTAAGTGGCAAGAAACCGGTCGGCGGGTGGCTGAAATTGAAACACAAACTGGCGATGGAGCTAGTCTTTTCAAAGTGGCACAAA
>JBDSEC010000319.1:0-5601 GCA_039920205.1 Pyrinomonadaceae bacterium | reverse complement strand
GGTTTCCGGCGCTGGCGTCGGAGTGGTCTGAGTTTTGCCGTTACCTTGGTTCTGATTTCCGGCGTTCTTGTTGCCGTTCGATTGAGCCAGAAACATCGGCGCTATAAATATTCCGGCGACCACCCCAACCGTGATGATCAAAACCGCTAACCCGGCGATCACCAACGGAAGCCGTGATCTCTTCTTCGCCGCCGGAACGGCCTGCGTTGAGCGTGACGGGTCGTTTTGAGCAGTGGCAAACCTTTCGGGCGCAGGAACGGGGCTAGCGACGATCGTTCCAGGTATTTCAGCAACTGGCTTCGCGGATCGAACTTGGGTAACGACCGACGGTGACACCGGCGCCGGAGCAACGGCGGTGACCTGGTTTTCCTGACCGCCGTAAACCGCGCGGTCTAGCTGTTGCGCCAGCGAACTGGCAAGACGCGGACGCGATTCGCGATCCTTGCTCAAGGCGCTCATGATCACCGCCTCGACGGCCGGCGATATATGAGGATTAACGGTGCGCAAAAGAGGTGCGGCCTGCGTTACCTTTTGAACGATCGAGGCCGTTGCCGTCGGAGCATTGAAGGGGACCACACCACTGAGCATTTCATAAAGGACGATGCCCCAACTGTATACGTCCGAACGCCCGTCCAGCGCCTCGCCCATCAATTCTTCCGGCGAAAAATATCGCGGATTCCCTAGTGTCGCTTCATCCGGATCTGCGCGCAGAAGGGTTCGTAACTTAGTCACGCCAAAATCCAAGACTTTAACGTGGATCCCGCCGGACGTGGTCCTTACGATGATGTTGTCCGGTTTAATGTCGCCGTGCACAATTCCAATTCGATGGGCTTCGTCCAGCGCCGAACAGACCTGGGAATTGATTTCCGCGACGAGTTTGATCTCCATTGGCTTCTGCTCGTTGATGATCTGCCGCAGGCTTTGCCCCTCAACCAATTCCGTCACCAAATACATCGATCCGTCCGCCGCCACGCCAAAATCGTAGAGCGTGACCGCACCCGGATGTTTTAGGCGAACGACGGTCTGGGCTGCCGCCCGAAACCGTTCTGCGGTATCCGTATCCGCGACGTTAGCGGAATCAATTAGTTTTACGGCGACCTCATCGCCAAACTTTAATCGAGTCGCGCGATAAACCGTTCCGGTTGTCCCCTTGCCCAATACGCTTTCCAGCCGGTAGTTGGCGTCAACGATCTGGCCCAAGCGCCCTGGTTCCGGTGACAGGCGCGATCCGCTATCGGCATCGCGATCCGGAAGTATCAGAGTTGCGTCGTGCTGATTACCGGCCAACGCGGCACCGCAATTCACGCAGAATCGATATTCTCGATCATCATTATTTTTGCCGCAGCGGGAACAGATCATATCGTTCTACGCGTTGCCGATGGGTATTTCCAGAATGTACGCGAATCCTCGACCGGGCGATCGGCACAACCATATGTGCCGTGTTTTGAGTTGGTTAAGCCAAGTCAATTTATGCCCGAACCCCATTCGTGTCAAGACTACCACCGAAAACAGCGACGTACCCACGAACGGGAAAACCGGTTATAATCAACAGTGTAAGTCATCCCTACGTATCGTGCGACCAAAACCGCAAGGCGGACCGATATTCTACGTCACCCGGCATGTCAGAACGCGAACAGCTAGAACAAGCCATTACGATCCAAGAATCGTTGCGCGCCGCCCTGGGCGACGCGATGGTCGATGCGACCATTGCGGCCCTGCGACAAAAGATCGCCGCGCTGGTTGAAGCTCCGCCCACCGAACAACGCAAGCAAGCCACGGTACTGTTCGCCGACATCTCGGGCTATACCGCCATATCGGAAACGATGGACGCCGAAGACGTCAAAGAGATGATGAACGCGTTGTGGGACCGTTTGGACAACGTTATCACCGGCACCGGCGGCACCGTGGTGGCGCATATGGGCGATGCCGTCATGGCGGTCTGGGGCGCGCAGACCGCGCGCGAGGACGATCCCGAGAATGCGATCCATTCGGCCCTGGCCATGCAGCGCGAGGTGAAAGCCTTCCGTCCGCCGACGAATCTAATGCGGCCAGGCGTCGCCACGCCGACCGAACCGTTGCTACGCATGCGGGTCGGCATTAATACCGGCCCGGTGATATTGGGTAACGTCGCCACCACGCAGGAATTCACTGCGCTGGGCGACACCACAAATTTAGCCAGCCGCTTGGAACACGCCGCACCGGTCGGCGGCGTATTGATCGCGCATGACACCTATCGTCAGGTTCGCGGTGCGTTCGAGGTTCAGCCGCAAGAGCCGATGGCGGTCAAGGGCAAGGTCGAACCGATCAAAACCTACGTGGTTGAAAGGGCCAAGCCGCGCGCCTTCCGCGCCGGCACCCGCGGAGTAGAGGGCGTCGAGACGGCCATGGTCGGCCGCGGCACAGAGTTGCAGCAGATGTTGGACGCGTTGCGCTCGGTCGTGGAAGATTCGCAATCGCAGGTCGTAACCGTGGTGGCCGATGCGGGCATCGGTAAATCTCGGCTGCTCTACGAATTCAATAATCGCGTTGAATTGATGCCCGATCACATCCAGATCTTCAACGCGCGCGCGACGGAATCGACCCGGGGACTTCCGTTTGCGCTGATCCGCGATCTCTTTTCCTTTCGTTTCGAGATATTGGATAGCGACGCGGCCGCGTTGGCGCACGAAAAATTAGAAGCCGGTATTGCCGCCACCTTTGCGGGCGAGCGCGATACCGAATTGCGGGCGCATTTCATTGGCCAACTGATAGGTCTGGATTTTTCGAACAGTCCGCACCTGTCGGGCATCATCACCGACGTCAAACAGATCCGCGATCGAGCGTTCCACTATGTGCGGCAATTTTTCGAATCGGCCGCGCGCGAACGGCCGTTGGTCATGTATCTGGACGATCTGCATTGGGCGGACGAAGGATCGCTGGATCTGATCGAACACCTGATCCGCACTTTGATCAGTTCGCGGATCATGATCTTGGGGCTATCGCGCCCGATGCTGATCGAGAAACGGCCAAGTTGGGGCGAATCGGGATTGGGTAAGAAGCAGCTTCGCCTGCAACCGCTTTCGAAAGACGAGAGCCGCCTATTAGTCGAAGACATCCTGCGCCAGGTGGACGACGTTCCGCAGGAACTGTGGGACCTGGTCGTGGGCGGCGCGGAAGGCAATCCCTTCTACGTCGAAGAACTGATCAAGATGCTGATCGATCAGAAAGTGATCGAACCGGGCGAGGATCGTTGGCGCATCGACCCCAGCCGGTTGGCGTCGGCCAAGGTGCCGCCAACCCTTACTGGTGTTCTTCAAGCACGTTTGGATGGCCTGGCGCTGAAGGATAAGAATGTGCTGCAACGCGCGGCCGTCGTCGGCCGCGAGTTTTGGGACAGCGCGCTCGAACATTTGCGGGCCGATCCGGCGCCTTCTCCGGCGGATGACCTCCACCCGAGCCTTGACGCCCTGCGCAGATCCGAGTTGATCTATGCGCGCAGCGCTTCATCGTTTGCCGATACCAGCGAGTACATCTTCAAACACGCGTTGTTGCGCGACGTTACCTACGAAAGTGTCCTCATGCGCGAACGCCGGGCGTATCATCACCGGATCGCCGAATGGTTGGTCGACCACAGCGGCGAACGGGTCAACCAGTACGCGGCCACCATTGCGGAGCATTACGAACGCGGGCGCGAGTTGGAACCGGCGGGTGAATGGTATGGCCGCGCCGGTCATCAGGCGCGCGAGGCCTATGCCGCGGCAACCGCCATCGGTTATTACCAAAAAGCGCTGGAGTTCACCTCTGCGGCGGAAGGTGAAAGCCAGGAACGTTTCAGTCCGCTTCGCCTTACCTGGTTCGAAGGTCTGGCTGAGTCTCTGTGGTGGCAGGCTCGTTTCGATGAAGCGGTCGATTCGTTTGGTCAGATGCGCTCCGTAGCCCAAGAGCTCGACGACGTATTGGCCGAAGCGCGTGCCTGCAATGGCCTAGCGTTGGTCCAAGAGCGGCGCGGCGACAACCGCGCGTCGTTGGTGAGTGCGAACCTAGCGGAACAACTCGCGCGTAACGCAGAATCGTCGCCCGCGGCCGGTTTGGAATTGGCCGCCGCGATCAATCGCATGGGCAGTGTCTCGTATCGATTGGGTGATTTCGCCACAGCTCTGTCCAAGGGCGAACAGGCGCTGTGGATCTCGGGATCGCTGGGCGCCGCCGGGCGACGTGAACGTGCGGGCGGACTGCGCGTGATGGGCGTCGCGCATTTGTTGCAGGGCAATTTCGACGAATCTTATTCCTACATCGAACAAGCCCGCGACTTGTATCAAGAACTGGGCGATCGCCGCGGCGTCAGCAACATGCTGACGACCATGGGCGAGACCGCCCGGCAACGCGGTGATTTCCCCGCCGCGGCGAAGTTATATCAAGAGGCGCTGGCCATTGCCCGCGAGATCGGTGAACACACCAGCCAGATCATCTGCTTGAACAATTTGGGCGGTGTGCGCGTGGGCATGGGTGACCACGACGCGGCCATCGCCGATCTGCGGCAAGTGATCACCATGGCGGGACCGTCCGGGTATCAAGTGCTTTCCGAGACGTACAGTTTCCTGGCCGTGGCCTGTTTAGGATTGGGCAAGACCGAAGAAGCCCTTGAGGCCGCGCAGCGTGCACTCTTCCTCGGCAAAAAAATGGAGAATCACGAACTGATCGCCGAGGCTTGGCGAACACTTGGCCTGGTCGCCGCGCAGTTCGAAGCGCCGATCGAAGTTGAAGATGCCTGTTGGGATGCCCCCGCCTGTTTCGGCGAAAGCCTTAGCCTCTTTTCCAACAGCGGCATGCAGGCCGGCCGTGCCCGGGCGTTGCGGGATTGGGCGCGGTTTGAATTGACGAAGGATCAATCTGAATCGGCGGCGGCAAAACTTGCCGAAGCCCGCGAGATCTTTGTGCAACTTGGAATGGACGACGAAGTCGCCCGCCTGAACGAACCGGCGCCGTAATCCCAACTTAAAAGTAATGCGCAACAGGTCAGAGTAACGCGTTTGGAGTTGCGCGTTTGGAGTAACGCGTTTGGAGTTGCGCGTTTGGAGTTCCGCCTTTAGGCGGCTCCTGCTTAATCCGGATCAACTTACCTTTAAGGCGCAACATCACATAGTAACGCCTTTCAGTCGTGATTGACTTACCCCGCACGAAACTTACCGCAAGCGCGCCACAGCACAGAGTAACGCCTTTCAGGCGTGATGATCGTCCACTACGCGCAACTTGCTGCAATCGCAAAGCGGTTCGCCTATACGACCCGCTAAGTCTTGATATTACCTGCCTAAATTCGGATCGTATTTATACGACCAAGCCTCGAAGAAATAAGCTCGTCCAAACCCGCAGGCCGGCATAATGTAGCCGTGGACAAAGTGTTTTGTGCGTAGCCCATGGAAAGCAAAAAAAAACGCTGAGCCCGAAAGGGCGACAGCCGCTTTTCTCGTCTTCAAAATCTTTGCTCAAAAAAATTGTGTTAACCCCAAGATGTAATGTCCCTTTTGTCCCAAGATGAAATGTCCCCTTTTGCGATACTGAAGTAGGAGCTTCAGGGCGAGGGGGGACGGGAAGGGTGACGTTACTAACGATGAGTGAACGGGA
>JBDSEC010000318.1:0-3161 GCA_039920205.1 Pyrinomonadaceae bacterium | reverse complement strand
TCGTGTCACGAGGTCTGTACCACCTACGATAGTCTGTGTCTAGAAGTCAGTACCACCAACGATAGTGGGTGGGTTCCCGCATAGTGAAACAACGTCGTGTCACGAGGTCTGTACCACCTACGATAGTCTGTGTCTAGAAGTCAGTACCACCTACGATAGTGGGTGGGTTCCCGCATAATGAAACAACGTTGTGTCACGAGGTCAGTACCACCTACGATAGTGGGTGGGTCATCCCCTCACATTGAATCAACGTTGTGCCTAGGTGTCGGCCCCGCCTGCGATCGCGCGGCGAACCCTCATCAACCCAAGCAGCCGTTCACGCCGTGCGGCCACCCATCCGTCCCAAACCAATTGCGAACTAATACCCGGCAATGATAACGTTTGCACCCATAACGTCCAAAATATCAATTGGGGAGACAGGTTTCATGAATACCTTTAAGAACCGACTGGCCACGATCTGCGCCGTTCTGGCCTTTGTTCTGACCGGCGTCACTTTCGCGCAAGCGCAATCCAAAGCCGTGCTCGCACCGCGGCCGAGCCAAAAGGCTTCGGTCATGCAATCAATTGGCGTAACCGATGTCACGATTACCTATAGCCGTCCCGGTGTCAAAGCGCGCAAGATCTGGGGCGAGGCGCCGCCGGATGCGAAACTAGCTCCGGGGGCCGCACCGACCGCGACTTTGGACAATCAAAACACCCGAGTCAAGGACCAGCCGATCGTGCCCTACGGCCATGTGTGGCGGGCCGGGGCGAACGAGGCGACCATGTTTGCGGTCACCGATGATGTATTGATCAACGGTCAGAAATTGGCTGCCGGTACCTACAGTCTTCACGCCATTCCGACGGCGACGGAATGGACGCTGATCTTTAACAGCGACGCGGGCCAGTGGGGCAGCTTCTCATATGACGAAAAGAAGGACGTCCTACGCGTCAAAGCCAAGCCGCAAGCAACCGCCGATAATGAAGAGTGGCTTAGCTACAGCATCCCCGAAGTGGGCCCGACCTCCGCACGCGTTGTCTTGCGTTGGGAAAAGATCGCGGTTCCGTTCACCGTCGAAGTGCCCAGCGTCGAAGCCGCTTACTTGAACAAGGTGAAAGCGGCCCTCGTGGCCAATCCGGCGGACTATCAGTCGCTGCAGAACTTGGCGGTTTACTATGCCGGTGACAAGAAATGGGAAGACGCCCTGAACTGGATCGACCAATCGATCAAGCTCAAAGAGACCTTTGGCAACCTGGCGAACAAATCCAACATGCTCTTCAACTCGGGCAAGAAGGAAGAATCCTTCACCGTTGGTGACCAAGCGGTCGCCCGCGGCAAGGCCGACAAAGCCAACCCCGCGGCCGTCGCAAACTTTGAAAAGACCCTGGCCGAACGCCGAACAGCGAAATAACAAAACGCCTGGGTCTCCAAGCACTTTACGTAACGCAATCATCGCGGTGACCTTCACGGGCACCGCGATCGTTTTTTGAGATGCTGTCAACCGGGGTTACTGCAACCGCCTAACCGGGAGCGCGGGCGACCCGCCCCCAGTCGCACCAGACAAGCCCGCAACCCGAAACCATATTGCGGCGTAGCAAGTTCGATTGCTTTCGGCAAACGTGGGCATAGAGGGCGCCCGCTACTAGTCTCACTCGCGGACTAATCGCTCTGCGGATTTTCTTTCCTCGTTGATTGCCAGTTTAATTGAACCTGGCAAGGTGATTTCTCCTAGGTCGCCGGGCCTGTTCCAATATCAAAGATTCGAAGGAAGCCAACGTAGCGAACAATCAGGAGCATTCCGGACTAAACTATTATGCTGGGAGCGCGGACACCTTGTCCGCAGCGAGCGGCGAAGCCGCGAGACCGTTGGTTGCCACGATCGCACATAGCTACCGTTCACGTCGAAATATGCGAATGCACAAAACCATCGCGCACCAAGCCCTTCTCTTGATCCAATATGGCGTTATCGCGTTCATCGCAACGGCATATGCCTTTAACGTGTGGTTGGGTCCCGTGGAGGTCTGCAACGGTTGTAACGAAGTCTGGATGATGTTGGACGCGCTGTGGAAGGGCTTCTTTCGCTGGTGGCTGCTCGCGTTTCTGGGCCTAAGTGTTATACGGCTTGCTGTGCTGGCGCCATTAGGGGTCATCGGTTCCAGCATCCGCGATCCCGAAAAGCCTGGCGGCATGAAACGCGAATTCCAGGTCGGGCTTCAGTTTGGCCTCTTCTCACTTTTAGCTGCGGGGTTCGCCTTCCGGATATGGATACGCGCGGTACACTCGAGCATAATTAAAGAGGTTCCCGACGCAGTTCCACCCGCAGGATTCGGCCCAATGCTCGAATGCGTCTGGACCCGATACTTTCGCTGGTGGTTGCTGATTTACCTCGGACTAAGTTTGGCACGGATCGGGTTGGTCTATCTATTCCGCAGATTTAGATACAGGACCTCATTAACTGAATCAGCACAATTTTCTTAGCCACTGGTTTTGGTTCGTACACGCCGATCCCATTACCCCGTGCTGCCAATACCGATTCCCGTTCTGAATCAGATTAGTCTGGAAGCAAAGGCAATGCGTCGCTCGCCCCATAACGCTTAAGGATACTCCGCGCTACCAGGGTTTTGTGAACCTCGTCTGGACCGTCGTAGATGCGGGCACCGCGTTCATGGCCGTACCAATACGCTAACGGTGTGTTGTCGGTCAAACCCATCGCGCCGTGAACCTGAATCGCGCGGTCTAAAACTTCCTGCAGCACATTCGCCACGAAGAATTTGATCAGCGAGATATCTTCACGAACGGCAGTCTGTCCCTCGGCTTCGATCCGTTCGGCGGTGCGCAGGACCAGCAGGCGCGCGGCGTCGATAGAAGCGCGGCTTTCCGCGATCCAGTGTTGGATCGTCTGGCGCTCGCCCAACATCTTGCCGGGCGATAGTTCACGCGTGACGGCTCGGGTACACATCAGGTCGAACGCCCGTTCGCAAATCCCGATCCAACGCATGCAGTGATGAATACGACCTGGGCCCAAACGCTGTTGGGCCAAGGCAAATCCTCGACCTTCCTCGCCCAAAAGATTCGATCGCGGAACGCGGCAGTTTTCGTATCGGACCTCGGCGTGGCTAAAATACCCGCCGCCGGAGTGGCCCATGACGCTGGTGTTGCGCACGCGGGTAAACCCGGGAGT